>JBAZQW010000233.1:0-3792 GCA_041645005.1 Desulfotomaculaceae bacterium
CGGGATACCCCTGACAGCTATGTTGGTAAAAACAATGGTTTCCGCCCCTATTTTACACAGCCCCTGCTCGGGCAGCCGGGCCGCTATTTTGCTTTGGGAGTAACCTCCGGTGAGAGAGGGTATTACGCCAGCTATCCCGTGCGGGATGGTTACCAGAACATTATCGGAGTGGCTGTCATAAAAAGAAAGATTGAGAGTGTGGAATCCAGTTTCAGGCAATACCCTTACTGCTTCTGCGTCGACCCCCACGGGATTGTGTTCTTTTCAAGCCAGCCGGACCAGCTCTTCAAGAGTTTGTGGCCGTTGGATGAGGCTGCCCAAAAGGTGCTAATAGATTCCAGACAGTTCGGGAGCGGGCCTTTTAATACTTTAGGATTGCCGGTAGTAGCCGATGGGTCGGCTCTGGTACTGGAAGGACAGCATTTTTACGTGACCCGCAAATTCATTAACCCGGAAGGCTGGTCGGTAGTGCTGTTCACCCCAACTCATGAGATAAACGCCGCCTGGCTGCTGGGACTGTTTATTACCTTTTGCCTGTCGGTACTGACAATCCTTTTTTTCCTGGGTATGTATCGGTTTGCTGAATACACTGCCCGGATTTCCGCCTCCGAAGAAAACTACCGTTCCATTTTCAACGGAGTCAACGAGGCTATACTTGTCCACGAACTATTCAGTGGAAATATTATTGATGTCAACCAAAAAATGTGTGAAATGTATGGCTGCACCCGGGAAGAGGTTCTAAGCGCTCAAATGGATATGGTGGTCACCAGCATACCGCCTTATACTACTGAGGAGGCATACCAATTAATAAGAAAAGCATCCGCCGGGGAACCGCAGCTTCTTGAATGGTTGTCAAAAGACATCACAGGGAGGCTATTCTGGATAGAAGTTAATTTAAAGAAGGCCCTAATTGGGGGCAAGGAGTGCGTACTTGCGGTTGTACGGGACATCACCCGGCGCAAGCGGGCGGAAGAAGACCTGTGTTTGTCAGAGGAACGTTTTTTTAAAATCTTCAATGCCAGTCCCGCCATAATGTGTATCTCTACGCTCGCAGACGGGCGCTTCATTGACGTGAATGAACGTTTTTTACACGTTATGGGTTATTGCCGTGAAGAAATCATAGGACGCACATCAACCGACATAAGTATTTGGGTTAATCCGGAGCGTGCTGAGATTATAAAAATATTTTACGAGAAGGGAATGGTTAGCAACCTGGAGTGTAAACTCCGTAAAAAGTCCGGAGAGGTGTATACAGGGCTGTTTTCAGCAGAGATAGTTTGCTTTAACGGTGAGCAACTCGTGTTGAGTGTTATAAATGACATCACCGAGCGCAAGCGTCTGGAAGAGGAAATGGCCCGCTTAGAACGGCTGAATCTGATCGGAGAGATGGCCGCCGGTATCGGTCACGAAATCAGAAACCCGATGACCACCGTGCGCGGATTTCTGCAATTACTGGGTGGTAAAAAGGAATGTATTCAATTCAGGGAATACTATGATCTAATGATCGAGGAACTGGACCGGGCCAATTCCATAATTACAGAATTCCTTTCCCTGGCTAAAAACAAGACGTTAAGTAAAAAAGCGCAAAACCTCAGTCCCATAGTGGGAGCCCTTTTACCGTTAATCCAGGCTGACGCCATGCGCACCGACAAGTACGTTAAGGTAGAACTGGAAAATATTCCGGATCTGCTCCTGGACGAAAAAGAAATCCGCCAGCTCATTTTAAACCTCGTCCGCAACGGACTGGAAGCAATGTCTCCCGGTGGAATTATTACCATAAGGACATTCAAGGACGGTAGTAATGTGGTGTTGGCGGTACAGGATCAGGGCAAAGGGATTGAGCCCGATATTATGGAAAAAATAGGCACCCCCTTCTTCACCACCAAGGACTCCGGCACAGGCCTGGGGTTGGCCATCTGTTACAGCATAGCCGCCAGGCACGAAGCCACCATAGAAGTGGAGACAAGCCCCAGGGGAACTACCTTTTACGTGAGGTTCGAGCTGCAAAAGAGCGCAGAGGTGGCATAAGCGGTTTATACAGGATCTTTGATCACAGGGTGAAGACCGGTGGTTGGGTACCGGTTGAATAACCTTGTGTACTGCTGGTTTGACTGCAGAAACTCTACCAAGAGCTTTAATTGTTTCAGTGTTTTCTCACTAATGTTATGCTCTATTTTTTCCGTTTGCTCCAGGAGATCCTCGGTAACACCAATGAGCTTAAAAAACTGCTCGATAATCTCGTGCCTCTTAATAAGATAGCCGCCCAGTTCCTGCCCCTGGTTGGTAAGCTTGATCAGGCCGTATTTTTCATAGTTCAAATAGCCCAGTTCCGACAGCTTCTGCACCATTTTATTCGCTGAGGGGGGCTGAACATTCAGCGCCCTGGACAAGTCGCTCATCCTGATGAATTGTTCATTTTTAGCCAGGCGGCAGGTCATCTCCAGATAGTCCTCCATGCTGGGGGTTAAGACATTGTCCTGGCGATGCAGGGCATAACCGCGCACAGTATAAAACATCTCTGCAGAATTGCTCATATGATCTCCTCTTTCAGATCCTGATCATGCACAAGCTCGCGCCGCTTTAAATCAAACCCAGCAGACGCGCTGACTGGGCAACCAGAAAACAGACTGCGAAGGCGATCACCGTGGGGATGATAAAAGCCAGAAAGGTCCATTTCTTACTTCCCGTTTCCTTAAAGGCAGTGAGCAAGGTAGTGGCACAGGGCCAGTGCAGCAGTGAAAACAACATCATGTTGACGGCGGTCAGCCAGGTCCACCCGTTGATGACCAGAAGTGACCGCAGTTCTTCAAGGCTCCCGAACTCAAGCAGGTGACCAGTTGATAAGTAACTCATAAGCAGAATCGGCAAGACAATCTCGTTGGCCGGCAGCCCCAGGATAAAGGCCAGCAGGATGAAGCCGTCGAGACCGATAGCGTGACCAAGCGGGTTCAGCCAGCCGGCCAGGTGCCCTATGACGCTCAGCTCGCCGATATACACGTTACCCAAAACCCAGGTTATCGCCCCTGCCGGCGCGGCTATTACCACAGCCCTCATGAGCACGAACAGGGTACGGTCAATCACTGAGCGGTAGACCACTGCCCCAAACTGTGGCCTGCGGTACGGCGGCAGTTCCAGGATCAGAGACGAGGATTCCCCTTTGAGGATGGTGGCGGACAGGATCCTGGAAGTAAGGAAGGTAACACCGATGCCCAGCAAAACCAGACAGGTAATCACTGCGGCGGCGACAGCTGTTTCATAGGCTGAGCCCGCAGTCCCGCCAATGAAAATGGTTGCCACAATTATCAGGGTGGGAAAACGGCCGTTGCAGGGAACAAAGTTATTGGTTAACACCGCGATCAGCCTCTCCCGGGGAGAATCAATGATGCGGCAGGAGATCACCCCGGCGGCGTTGCAGCCAAAACCCATGCACATGGTCAAAGCCTGCTTCCCACAGGCTTTAGCCCTCTTAAACAGACTGTCCAGGTTGAATGACACCCGGGGCAGGTACCCTAAATCCTCCAGGAGAGTAAACATCGGAAAGAATATGGCCATCGGCGGTAGCATCACCGATACTACCCAGGCCAGGGTCTTATACATTCCCAACACAATAACCCCGTGCAGCCAGCCCGGAGCCCCCAGCGCCAGGAACCAGGCGCTCAGGCGTTCTTCCAGAGCGAAGAGAACCGTGGCAATCATTTCAGACGGGATGTTGGCGCCCTGTACAGTAATCCAGAAAACCAGGCTTAACAAAATAATCATGATCGGATACCCCAGCCAGCGGGAAGTTAGAAT
>JBAZQW010000234.1:0-3789 GCA_041645005.1 Desulfotomaculaceae bacterium
TGCCATGACCTGGAGAACTCACCAACGACAGAATTACGAAATGGATTTATCATGATTTATTTTCATTCCAGTGGTGGGTGCTGCTGGCGTGCTGCTGGCGGTGTTGTTTATTCCATGGCTTGTATGGTGGAAGTATGTTGATAAAAAGAGACTCTTAGAAATAACCTTGTTAGGCGCGTTAGTATTGATTATTGCATCGTATCTGGATGCTGTTATATCAGAGTTCGGTTTATGGTCTTACAATTATGAAATAATTCCTGTTTGGCCTCGTTTGATATCGGCTGACTTTACAGTATTGCCGGTCACTTATATGTTTATCTACCAGTACTTTCAGGAATGGAAGAAATTTTTGCTTGCGATGGTTATAGCTAGCACCCTTTTTGCTTTTGTCGGTGAGCCCTTTCTTCAGTGGTTAAATATATATAACTTGCATGAGTGGAAACACGTTTATTCCTTTCCAATATACATATTTTTGGGATTATTTGTAAAATGGTTTGTGCAAATGATGCTTGCCCGTAGTATAAGATGATTGATCCTTTAACCATTGTTAAGCAGTTTTAAAGCCGGAATGGAGGGATATAAGGAGTGCAACAATCACAGAGTCAAATAATTCGCCGGCCCAAATCCGCAATATCAGAACTGCTGATAAATACCCATGCGCATGTTAATCTGGCCATTATATACAGCTTTACCGGTAACTTTGCAATGGCCAAACAGGTATTGGATACTCATTTGTTATTGCTTTACTGTGGAGTGCTGGTCTATGCAGTATGAGATAGCTACCGTTTAGCCATAGAGATAAACAAACTCTCAGTCCTGGCTGACCACGAAAATGCTCCGATGGTTCCAATGGTTTTAGGCTCGACAGGAGTAAATGCTTATGATAAACGAAACCCGTGGGTTTCTGCAGCCTGGGCAGCATTAATGCCGGGGTTGGGTCACCTTTATTGTATTTCAGTTATTCACGCAGTATTTTTAATCATTATTGGGGGAATAATTATTTATTTTTCGCACCTCCTTCCGGCAATAGGCTATACTGCAATCGGTGACTTTGCCCGGGCAAAGTCAGTACTTGATTGGCAGTGGCTGCTGAACATACCTTCTTTCTATTGCTTTAGTATTTACGATGCTTATGTAAAAACCGTGGAGTTCAATAAGCTATTTGATCAGGAACAGGCCCAATTTCTTAGGAATAACTACCAGAGCCCCCTGTTTAAAATGCCCCTGTAATCCGTACAAGGAGGAAAGCCAATGTACCTGGTTGCATCGTTTCATTATTGCCTGCATACCGAAATAGCTATCGCCAAGGTGGAAGAACTGGGTATTAAAAAAGATCAGATATTCGCTGTTCCCCTGGGAAAAAGAGGAGAAACCCGGAATATATTTGATACCATTCATCACGCTGACGGGGTTAGCCTGTTTGACGGCGGGGCTATCCTTGGCTCCGCCTGCATGGTTCTGGGGGTTATATATGGTTTTGTCCTGGCATGGGGGCCGGTCATATGGGGATTATTGGGACTCATAGGTGGGTTCCTGGTGGGTTTCCTGCTCGACATAACATTCAGCAAGATCAGGCATTCCAAAGAAAGTCGCAATGATAAGGATGCAGAGCTATTTCTCATTGTACATTGTGAGCAGCATCAAGTTGAGCAGGTGAAAAAAACCCTCTGGGACCATCTGGCTTTGGGAGTCGCTGTTTTTGGCGCCGGTTGTTGAATTGTTGAATTAGTAGAGAGTCAGGAGACGCTTCCTCCATTTCCGTGGCAGTTTTGTTAAGAGCTTAACAGACATTCATTTACCCGCCCCATTTACTCTTGTTTATTTTATCCAACGGAATCAAAAATTCCGACTATTTCCTTCATTATCCTATCTGCGATTTCCTGGCTCTTATCTGAAATAATCGTCACAGTTTTGTTTCGATTGAAGGATAAATAATAAAGGATATTTGTTAATACTGTCTTCACACCATTTAAGATCTTGTTTTTGCTTTCAGCAAATGACAGAGGTTTATGCAGAGGGAGCATCCGCTGCATGCCTCATCATCTAGAGTGAGCTTAGAATTATTGATTAGCAGGGCGTTGCTGCCGGCGTCACGGCAGGCGACAACACAACGCCCGCAGGCATTACAAGTCTGTTTATCTATAAGCGGCCACACGCGATAGTTGCGATCAAGAGACTCGTGACTCACCAGTTTTGGCAGAGCCAGAGCTCTCAGGCTGTCTAAATCAGATAGACCCTTACTTTTCAGGTATTGGGTCAATCCCTCCTTCATACCTTTAATTATGCCGTAACCTCTCAACATTACTTCAGTACATATCTGAACACTGCTTGCTCCCACCAGGATATACTCAGCCGCCTCTTTCCAGCTGCTGATACCGCCCATACCAGAGATGGGCAGCCTGGATGTCTGGGCTATTTGAGCCACGCAACGCAGCCCGATGGGCTTTACTGCCGGCCCTGACAGGCCGCCAAAAGTAGAAAATCCGTTCACAGATGGCTGGGGTTCAAATGTGTCCAGGTCTATCGCTACGAGACACTGTACGGTATTAATGGCCGCCAAACCGTCTGCTCCTCCTTTTTCGGCTGCTAGTGCCAGGAGTCCGATATCGGTAACATTTGGTGAAAGCTTGACAATTACCGGGATGGATACCACTTCTTTAACCCATGAGGTGATAAGCCTGGTTAGTTCCTCGTCCTGGCCTATGGCAGAACCAAGGCCTTTTTCCGGCATACCATGAGGACAAGAAAAATTCAGTTCCAGGGCATCAGCTCCCGCTTTCTGAAGGGAAACCGACATTTCTTGCCATCGCTCCTTACGCACTTCGGCCATAAGGCTGGCTATCAACAGGTTTTGCGGAAAGCAATGTTTTATATCCCGGATTTCAGCCAGCCATAAGGAAAGCGGCTTATGGCTTATTAATTCAATGTTTTCCAGGCCCAAAACCGTTCCTTTATTGTTACGTAAAGTCCTTAAGCGTGGGGAAACATCAGTTATCACCATGCCGTCCGGTGGGATGGTTTTAGTAACTGCGCCACCCCATCCAAGTGCAAAGGCACGTTTAATCATAGCAGCATCAGCAGTTGGAGGAGCTGAGGCCAGCAAAAATGGATTGGGTAATCTCAGACCACAGAAATCCACTGTTAAATCAGCATTACCTTCAATTTTCATTGGGCCATATCCTTTCTTAAGGTTTCCCCCTGACACCATCCACGATATAATTTACAATTAACCGCCATTCCGTACCATGCAGTCCTACGGTAGTCCAGGCCGACCTTTTAGCCACCTGCTTTTGCAGTGACTCATCCAGGAAAGTGTAATTCCCCAGCCCTGCTTTATCAGCGGCAACTTTTCCGGCTAATGAAAGAAGCTCGGGATAACCCTGATAAAGATTATCAGTAAAGCTGTTGAGACCTGTTTGAGTATTTTGGGTGTCATAAAGGATGTACCCGTCTTTCTGCATAATCATCGTTTCCGGCTGATGCAGGTTCGTTACGGCAAATTTTGAGAAGAGCGGTTCCGGCTTAATCAACAGGCTGACAGAACCTATCACTTCGTTTTGCTGGTTAATCACGGGCTGCTCCAAATCCACAGCGATAACCTCCTCTACCGACATGAAGGCCAGACTTAGAACCGGCAACCGGGTTTCCTGCAGTCTCCTGACCTGTTCCTGCTGGCTGATATCGTAGCCTTTGAACTCGTGGTAGGCGGCAGGTTCAACAGCAATTATTATTCCATTATTATCTACAGTACAGGCATCTATCACATAAGGGTATTTAGCCGCCAGCTCA
>JBAZQW010000235.1:0-3733 GCA_041645005.1 Desulfotomaculaceae bacterium
ACATTCCGTTAAATAATCGGTACAGGCCAGGGTTGCCGTAAAGCCGGTCCACCCTGTCCTGGAACTCCCCTTCCAACGGATTGCGGCGACCGTGCGCCGCCCCTACGGCCATGACAGCTCCCACCAGGGCGCCGCAATTGTTGCCGGCCAGACCGATACCACCCCCGAAGCCGGTAGCCATAGCAACGGTTTCCGGCGAAAAATCGGTGACCCCGGTGTCAATAATAGCTTTGTACACCGATTCAGCACAATTGAGACCATCCTTAAAGTTTTGTTTGGCGTTGTCTCTAGCCTTCTGCACCAAATCTTCACTCATGTTTGCACACCTCCATCAGGAAAATTATTAATAGTCTAATAATGACCTGTAATAATTGTATCAGATTAATAGCTGCTTTTGTCTAAATTTTTAGTAAATTATTTTGGGGAAATAAGATCTTTGCTTTGACAGGCATGGGAATTTTTATTATACCATAAACCGAATATTAATTTATCCACGGTTAATAATATAACAGGGACATGGCTTTCAGACAGGGAATCTGCGTTTAACCTCCCGGTTCTTCTTTTTCAGTGCTGAAGATGAATTACCGTGCAAGGTACTCGACGGATTTACCCGGTTTGGGAGGATGTCCCTTTCGGTCGTCGGACGTTGGACGTCAGAAAAAGAGCAAAAATGCATGGTATCAGTAACATTTCGGTTAGCGGAAAGGGGACACACCTCTGTCATAGGAAAGGGGACACACCTCTATCATAGGAAAGGGGACACACCTCTATTTGCAGCCTGTCTCTGAGGCCGAGGAATGTCCCCGATGCCTGTCTCTGAGGCCGAGGAATGTCCCCGATGGAATGTCCTCAACTAGAGAAACTCCGTCTGATAATCAGTTATAAACACACTGCCCTGCGATTCTATAAACCTTACAACCGCCGCTAAAACCTGGTGTGCGTGAGCCTTTTCGCAGCTTACAAAAGCTATGCCGACTACAGAACGCTGCCAGGTATCCTGTTCGCCCACTTCAGCAACGGAAACATTAAACCGGTTTTTAGTCCTTTCTATTAAGCTTTTGAGCACTCTTCTTTTATCCTTGAGGGAACTTGCTTCTCCCAGATGCAGCTCAACGGTTAGAACTCCAATTATCAATAAGTATGCCTCCATGCTTTTTCTTTAAAAAGCCTTACAGGTAGTCAATCAATTCATCCCACCGGTCAATCATCCCGTCTGGCTGTAAGCTTGCTAATTCCTCCCGGCTGGCAAGGCCCCAGGTTACGCCAAGAGTGCGGGATCCGGCGTTTTGCCCGGTCATTATGTCAAATTTGCTGTCTCCCACATAAATACTGTTAGCGACCTGTGTTCCCAGGAATTCTATGGCGTTTAACAGGGGTTCCGGATCAGGTTTGTGTTTTTTGACATCGTGGGCTGTGACAATTACATCCATAAAGTAATCAAGTCCTGTAAAAACTGTGGTTCTTGAAGTTCCTGTTTTACCCTTGGAAGTAACAATGCCCAGTCTGATACCACGTTTTTTAAGCTGCCCCAACAAAGCAATGGTACCCGGATAAAGCCTGGTGAAAAGATCGAGATCGCGATGGTAGTAATACTGGTAAAGATCTTCAAAACGGGCTGCGGACCTCCCCGCGAAATTTTTGCCAATATCCTTTAAAGGAAGCCCTACCATCCTGGCTATATCATTGTTGTTCCAAGGTATCTTCATATCGGCGAATACCTGCCGGTAAGTCCTGAAGATGAGCGGCAGGGAATCAACCAGTGTGCCATCAAGATCAAACAAGACCGCTTCAGTTCTCATTTAAAAAACCCTTTCTCAATTGACTGCTTCATCCTAATTATAAAATATTAAGGTGTTAATTTATTGGCTAAAATCAATATTCGATTAAGCAATTTTCATCCTTTAACTAAAGAAATAAACATGATGCTTTTAAAACCATATACTATAAATAAAGGGTTGTAAATATGTTTAATTTTAACCTCTTTAAAAGAAAAGAAAAAAACCAGCCGCAGCCAAGTTAACAGTCCGCTCAAAAAAAATTATTATTCCCAGAGCGGAAATTCGGCGCAGGCGCTACGATAAAGGCTATTGGCCGGAACTGAAGAAATATTGTTATCGAAAAATCAATTTAGTTCCATGACCAGGGCAGGAGTAAATTTGATGAAATCGGCGCTTGCCAAGTGAAAGTTGATACCCCATGCCTGGTCCGGCAGGCGCAGGCGGGCGGTGGCGCCATGCAGGTGGCTGTAAACAACGGTTCTTACATTATACTTGTTAAACAGCTCAATGAATTCACTCTTTTCGTGCCGTTCGCTGGTTGGCATGAAATGAATCATCACAATAATTTCTGGAACGGATCCAGCGGCTCCTCTTAAAGAATTTTCCATCCTGATTAATTCCCTGCGGTATATCTTCAAGTCATCTTTTTTAAAACACTCCGACCCGGGACACCACCAACCCCTGGAGCCGCAAATGGCAAGGTTTCCGATTTGCACGTGATCATTTTGAATCACCTTCATATTATTAGGCAGTACAGCCCTGACTTTGGCCAGGCTCTGCCACCAGTAGTCATGATTACCGGCCAAGCATACGATCTGACCCGGCAACAGACCGAGGAATTCCAAATCAAAGCGGGCCTCGTTCAGTTTCAATGCCCATGAAATATCGCCGGGCAATAAAACCAGATCCCCGGCGCTGACTGTCTTAACCCAGTTTTCATATATTTTGCGGTAATGTTCACGCCATTCTTCACCGAATACACCCATTGGCTTATTTTGTTCAACGTTTTCCCAGTGCTGCGGGTCGACCGGGCGGCTAAAAGAAAGATGGACATCACCAATAGCGTAAATCTTCAATTTTTCCCACCTATCCACCCTTCTAATTTAACCCTTTTTTCAAATAATTAAAAGGCAAAAAGCTATTTGGGGGCTTTTATCTTCCGAGATTTTGGAGCCTTTCCTCAGGGCCGATAATATTGGTGATGCGGACCCCGAAGTTTTCATTGACAACAACCACCTCACCTGTCGCCACCAAGGTGCCGTTGACCAGAACCTCTACCGGCTGGTCAACAAGGCTTTGCATCTCAACCACAGAACCGGGCGACAGACCCAGTATATCTTTAATTGGCCATCTGGTTCTCCCAAGGAGAACAGTAACTTTAAGGGGTATGTCCAAAATCATGTCCAGGCGGGGCTGGTCAAAACCGGGCGGGGCTGCCAAAGACCTGGCCGGTGAGGAAGGTTTGCCACAAACAAGGATAGGTTGTTTTAACACACCTGTTATATAATCGGCCTTTTGGGTTATTTATTAATACCTGTATTTATTCAAAAATAAAAATAACAAAGTGTCCCGCTAAATTTCTTTGAGCTTTTGTTCTACCCTGTCGGCCCAGATTAAATCTATCTCAGCTTCCACGGACAACCCCTTTTCGCCGTGCTCCTCCCGTAAAACCTTTCCTTTTTCATGCAGGATTGAGAGCACTCCGCTTTTTTGGTAGGGAATGAAAAAAATCTTCCTGACCCGGCTGGCAGAGAGGGCATATGCCAACGCACCCAGCAATTCCGCAAAGCCCCAGCCTTTAAGTGCCGAGAGAGCCACCGCCTGGTGCCCTCTATCCGCAACAGGCACGTCGCCCTCCGGCAGCAGGTCAACTTTATTGTAAACCATAATGGAGGGCTTCCCCACCGCGCCCAGCGATTCAAGAACCTTGTCCACCGCCTCAATTTGTTTCTCCA
>JBAZQW010000236.1:0-3732 GCA_041645005.1 Desulfotomaculaceae bacterium
GGCGCCGCGGTAGGTGTTGTATTCTTTTTCTTTGCCTGGTTTTTAGCTGGCATTGTTTTACCCGGTCAGGAAGCTTTAGGCGCTGTTTACAAACTGCTGGTCACATCTTTCGCGGGTGCGCTTGGTGGTATAGTTGGGGTTGGCATGTCATAAGAAAAAGCTGTAAATTTAAAAAAGTGAGACAAGAGAACCGTCCCCTTGTCTCACTCCTCAAAGAAAAATATTTACCCCCGGACTTAAACCCGGGGGTAAATGAGTTTGACTTTATTCTTTCCTGGTCTAATACTCCTTGGGCATCCCATTCAGTTGGGCCAGGCTGAAAACCGGCCCGTCAACACAGACAAACTTGGAGCCGATGTTGCAGCGGCCGCACTTGCCGAGGCAGCACTTCATCCTCATTTCCAGGGTGGTTATGATCTGTTCATCCTTAAAGCCAAGTTTCGCAAAAACCGGCAGGGTGAACTTGATCATGATCGGGGGTCCGGCAATGATGGCAATTTTATTTTCCGGGGAAGGCGCGACCTCTTCCACATAACTTGGAACGAAGCCCACATGTCCTTTCCAGGCCTCCTCCGCGCGGTCGATGGTGGTATAGATCCCTGTATTATGGAGTTTTGGCCAGCGTTCGGCCAGGTCGCTCTTGAAGCACAGGTCATCCATTGAGCGCGCTCCGTAAAGGACTTCCACCTTGCCGTAATCACTCCGGTACTGGTCGGAAAGGGCAAAGTCGATCAGGGAACGGATAGGGGCCAGGGCGAAACCGCCTCCAACGAAAAACAGGTCTTTGCCCTTCATCATATCATAGGGGAACCAGTTCCCGTATGGTCCGCGAACTCCAAATTTTTGACCTACTTCCATTTGGTGCAGGACATTGGTCAGCCTGCCGACTCTCTTAACGGTAAACTCAAGGAATTTTCCCCTGGTAGGCGCTGAAGTGATGGAGATAGTGGATTCACCCTCGCCAAACACCGACAGCATACAAACCTGGCCCGGCAAGTTGCCGAAGTTTTCCATTATATCCGGGTCGTCAAACACTACTGTAAAAGTCTTTACGTCGCTGGTTTCATCGACAATTTTGGTGATAGTCACGGGATAAGGCGTTAAAGGAGAAGTATTAGGCATTTTGCGCCACCTCCTTTAAATCATTGATAATTTTAGTAATGTCGATATTGACCGGGCACTTCTTGACACAGCGACCGCATCCCACGCAGCCGACCATGTTGTAGCGGTCCAGGTGGTATTTCAGCTTGTGCATAAAACGGTTGCGCACCCGCTCTTTCCTGGTCGGACGCGGGTTGTGACCGCCGGCACAGAGCGTATATTCCGGATACATACAGGAGTCCCAGCAGCGGAGACGGTCACCGTTAAAGTCACCGGTTGTGTAGTCGAAAATGTCAAAGCAGTGGCAGGTCGGGCATACGTATGTGCATGTCCCGCAGCCGATGCACTTCTTCTGGTCGTCCCCGCTCCAGTACGCCAGTTCAAAGTTTTTGTCCAGCAGTTCCTTTACGCCGGTCAGGTCAACCTTCCTGACAAATTCGCCGGCCAGCTTTTTCGCCAACTCTTCCTTGTCTTTGGCCAACTGATCTGCACCTTGGCTGCTGAAGATCTGGCTGTACGCGTCTGCCAGAGCCTTGCCTTTTTCCGTATTAACCTCGACATAATATTTGTCGCCAATTTCAGTAAACAACAGATCTGAACCGGTCCCGTCACACGGCCCGCCTTCGAAAGCATAGCAAAAGCAGGTGCTGAGAACCTTTGAGCAGCTCAAACCTATGATTACTGTGCTTTCCCGTTTACTGGAGTAATATTCGTCACCGAATTTTTCTCCCTCGAAAACCGGGTCAAGCGTTAAAATAGCCTTGATGTCGCATGGGCGCGCACCGAAGAGAACAGTCTTCTTGGCACCCTCAGGTTTGTCGATCTCCAGGGTGTCTCCGGTATACATATAAGAAAGGGTCTTTTCATTTTGAGGTAAAAAACACCCTTTGGGAGATATATCTGAATTGGTATATTCCAGGAACGCATCCTTAGCGCCGGATATCTTTCTGAAAAGTGTTACTGTTTCTTCTTGTATCGGCGCAATCAGGTCATAGTCTTTCGCTAATTTATCCAGCAATTCAGATAGTTGCCCTTTGTTTACAATTCTTGCTTCCAAACTCAGCACCTCCTTTTACATAAACTCCTCAGGATCACCAGGCGAGAACTCACCCAGCGGCGAAGCCAATCCAGGTTTTGTACCCGGCGTTGGAGACTCGAATAAGTCACCAAGATCTTTGTGTATCTTTTGGTTCAGCTTGCGCAGCGGAATATCCATGGGGCAGACCCGGTCGCATTCACCGCAGTCAACGCAGCGTCCGGCCACGTGGAAAGCCCTGGTTAAATGGAACGCTGTATTCTCGGAGAGGTTGGTCCTTTTTGAGACCCACATGGGCAGCATCTGGTCAAATACACAGATTTGACAGGTACAGACGCTGCATACGTTGCGACAGGCGTAACAGCGCAGGCAGCGGCTGAATTGCTTGTCCCAGTATGCGTTTTTCTCCTCTGTGCTCATCTGCTCCAGAGCCTGCACTTCAGCGAAGCGATCTTCATAGTTCTTGACCGGCTGCTCTTTGCCGATGGTTAAGTCTGATACTACCGGGTTTGGGTTTTCACAGACAAGACATCTGTGCAGCAGGTAGTCTTTCTTGTCAAACTTGTAATCGCCCGCGTCAGTTTTTACCGAAAAACTGTCTCCATTATCAGCCGTTTCTTTCAGGCTGGCTCCTGGCTTAATCTCTGCGGCAACCTTCTGCCATTCAAGTTGGCCTGAGCATGGAACTCCGATTATCACTACTTTATCCCGGCTGATCTGGTTGTCATCCAACAGCCTGTTGATAGACCTGGAATCACAACCTTTTACAACAACAGCTATATTGCCTGGTGCATTTTTGTAATCAGTAAGATATTTAGCCAGATTATTGGCGCAGAACGGTCCCCAGGTCAGTTTGGACACACCCTCGGGGCTATCGATAAAGACTGGTGTAGTCCGGGCTAACTCCGTTCCCTGGCCAAAACCGATTACTAAATCAACTTTTTTCTCTTCCAGGAGCTTTTTGGCCTGCTCCCTGAGCTGCTGAATAACGTCCATCATAAGATATCATCCCTCATCTTTTTATTAGGACCCAGGGATTTTATTTTTTCTGTCATATCCTTGATTGTACTGGCAAACTTAGCCCCTTCAGAACCGGATATCCAGCGCGCCTGGAAGCGGCCGGGCTCAAAACCTACGTACTCAAGCAACCGCTTTAACAACAGGTAGCGTCTCCGTGTGAAATAATTGCCACTAGAATAGTGGCAGTCCCCCGGGTGTCACCCTGAAACCAGTACGCCGTCCGCGCCTTTCTGGAAGGCTCTTAAAACAAACGCTGGATTAACCCGACCGGAACAGGGAACACGGATGACCCGTACATTAGCGGGATATTTCATCCGGCTGACCCCGGCCAGGTCGGCGCCGGCGTAACTGCACCAGTTACAGTTAAAACCAACTATTATAGGATTAAATTCTTTTGTTTCTGTAGCTATCGACACAGGGCGTCCACCTCCGCAAGCACTTGTTGGTTAGTGAATCCCTTCAGGTTTGCAGCGCCCGCCCGGCAGGCTACTGTGCAGTTACCGCAACCCTGACAAAGACCGGTGTTAACACTGGCAACCACACGCTCTACAGGTTTGCCAGCAATACGTTCGGTA
>JBAZQW010000238.1:0-3601 GCA_041645005.1 Desulfotomaculaceae bacterium
TTCGGCATATTCGGTCAGGCGGGCCAGATCCTTTTCCCGCGCCCCGGCCAGTATGGCGCCTGTTCTTATGGAAACCCGGTAAATGGCGCCTGTCTTGTGGCGGTGAATATATTCGAGCGTATCTTCCACAATATCCTCACCCGCGGAAAAAGTGTCCACAACCTGACCGCCAATCAACCCCAGAGTTCCAGCTCCAGTCGCTACTTCGTTTATTACCCTGACCACAGCATCTGGGCTGGTGTTCCGGCACTCGGACAGCAATTTGAAAGCAAGCGTCAGAAGGGCGTCTCCAACCAAAAGCGCCATGGCCTCCCCATAAACCTTGTGACTGGTTAACTTACCCCTGCGGTAATCGTCGTTATCCATTGCCGGCAGGTCATCATGAACCAGGGAATAAGCATGGATCAACTCTATGGCGCAGGCGGCAGGCAAAACATCCCCGGCGCAGCCTCCCACCGTCTCAGCCGCAGCCATTACCAGGGCCGGCCTGAGCCTTTTACCGCCTCCCATGACACTATAGCGCATGGCCTGGTGAATCAGGGGCGGATATGTTTCCGGCGGGGGCAGGAAGCGCTCCAGGGCCTCTTCAACCAGGGTGGCCTTTTTTTTAAGCTCCTCTTTAAAGACCACAGCCGGCGCCCTCCCCTCCGGCAGGAAGATTATCAATTTCCTTTAACGTGATACTACCGCTTTCATCCCTGGTCAGGATGGCAATACGCTGCTCGGCTGCTTCAAGATTGCGATTGCAAACTTTTGAAAGCTCAATCCCTTCGGCAAACAGTTCCAGCGCTTTCTCAAGCGGTAAGCCGCCGTCCTCCAACTCTTTTACCACAGCCTCCAATCGTGCTATGGCCTCTTCAAAACTTGTATTTTTACCTTCCGCGGCCATAATTACCCTCCAGTTAATTTATTCCTTCTATTATATATTAAAAACAATTGTGTTTTAAATAAAAATCAGAAATAGACCGTCGCGTTTGTTAAACCGGGTTTTCGAAAACCATAAGGAAATTATCAAAAAATATAACTTCCCGCATTTACCGCAAAAAATAATTAAGGAGGGTTTCAGCAAGTGATTTACCAAAAAACTCAGGTCCCCGGACCTAATTCTTCAAAACTCCTGGAGAAAAGGAACAAGTTTATTCCCAAAGGCATTTCTTACTCTTTCCCTGTCTTCGCTAAAGAAGCTAAAGGCGGTATGATTACTGATGTTGACGGCAATCAGTTCATAGATTTCGCGGCTGGCATAGGGGTCATTAATGTGGGACACTGCAACGACAGCTTCAGGCTGCTAGAGCCCTACAGTTAGAATAAAGCCCTGCGTCTTAATTGTTTAACGCAGGGCTTTTATTTTTCCACTTTTTTAGATGTTTTTGGCACAGCGCCTTAGCTCCCGCCGCCTATCCTGTCGCGGACAACAGCCAGAATCGCATCCCTCAGAATTTTGGCCTCAGCTGACATTTGCTCTTTTTCTCTAATAATTCTAAGCACATAATCCCTGTCGCTGATCATAGGGGTGTTTATCTCTACACTCAGCAAAACCCCCTCTAGGGCGGCCTCAGCCATTAAGGCGGCAACCCCTACGTCGCTGATAGCCATTTTTATGCCGATTGTGGACAGCCGGTCTGTAAGCCGCAAAACTTTTAAACAAACCCCGGCGATTTCCATGGGGGTGTCCGTAGCTCCCTTCAGAGCTTTCTGCATAGCTGTCTCGCGCATCTGCTTCTCGACATCCGTGCCCCTGGGCAGGCGGTAGGCGGCCATGAAATTATTGAATTCCGCAATATCAACCTCAACCAGTTCCTCCAGTCTTGACAAAAGCGCTTTTGCCGCCTCTAGAATATCCGTAACTTCTGGCTGGACATCTTTATATTTTTCTTTTCCAAGGGTTAAGCCGGAAACCATGGCGGTCATGGCCACGCCAAAACAGGCCGCCAGGGCGGAAACACTACCGCCGCCTGGAGTTGGCGAGGTGGAAGCTGAAACCTCTATAACTTCCCGCAAGCTCTTGTCAAAAAATTTACTCATCTACTTCTTGCCACCTGTCATATGTTTTCGTAGGTGCGAATTCCGCATACTAACATTTCCCCTGCAGCCTGATGGCTTTTAGAACATTTTTCTGAATCATCGCCGTAGTCAGACTGCCAACGCCACCAGGCACCGGTGATATCGACCCGGCTACTTTAACCGCATTTTCAAAGTCAACATCTCCACAGATACCACCGCCTTCAACATTGTTGATACCAGCGTCGATAACAACAGCGCCCGGTTTAATCATATCAGCGGTAATCATCCTGGCTTTTCCCACGGCGGCAATCAGTATATCAGCCTGCTTAGTGTGATAGCTCAGGTTTTTGGTCCTGGTATGGCAGACGGTAACAGTGGCGTTCTGGTTCAGCATCATGAAGATCAGTGGCTTGCCCACAGTTACACCCCGGCCCACCAGGACTACATGTTTCCCTGAAATCTCCACCCCGTTGCGCAGCATTATTTCAATGCAGCTCTGAGGTGTGGTAGGGAAAAGTCCTTCACTGTTGCTTAGTATATAACCTCTGTTTACGGGATGGACACCATCAACATCTTTTAAAGGAGAAACCGCCGCCAACACATTCTGATTGTCCATTCCAGCGGGCAGAGGCAGTTCAATCATAATCCCGTGGATGCTTTCTTCTTTATTAAGCCCTTCAATTAAGGTTATGACTTCCTCTTTAGTGGTTGTTTCAGGTAGATCAAACAACTCATATCCGACACCCACACTGCGGCAAGACCTTTCAATAGAGCGGGAATAAAGAACCGACGCAGGGTCGTTACCCACCAGTATCACTGCCAGCTTTGGTAAAATGCCCTTTTCTTTCAGCACGGCCACTTCCGTCTTAACCTCTTCCCTGATTGCAGCCGCCACTTTCTTGCCGTCAATGATGGTTGCCATATACCTATCCTCTTTTCTTAGTTATCTGTCTTTTTATCTTCCACAATACAGTGCAAAAGACCGCGATACAGGCGTACCGACAGCCTTTCACCAATTTTAATGGAGTCCGTGTCATAAAACACCCGCTTCCCATCAGGAGCGGTACATATACTGTAACCCCTGGCCAGGGTTGACAGGGGACTTAATGTTTGCAGACGGCCGGCAAGCACGGCAAGTCTTCTTTCCTGATCTCCAACCGAACTGCGCACACCCTGGTTTAAACGATGCAAAAAAAAATCAAGGGACTGCTGCCTGGCTCCGCAAAAAACATCCAGCGGCCGGGTAAAATGGCGATTCGCCAGACAGGTTGAAAGTCTCTGACCGCAGCCTTTTAATTTATCGCCCGCGGCACGGTAAAGGCGGTTTTTAAGGTTTTGGGCATAGCGAGCCATTTCTCTCTTGTCTGGAACGGCTATTTCAGCTGCGGCCGATGGGGTAGCCGCCCGCTTATCTGCTACAAAGTCAGAGATAGTAATGTCTGTCTCGTGACCCACCGCGGATATAACAGGTATTTTTGAATTATAAATACTACGTGCCACAATTTCGGTGTTAAAAGCCCATAACTCCTCCAGGGAACCGCCTCCCCGCCCCACAATAATAAGATCGACGCTGCCCAGCTTATTTAACAATTGAATG
>JBAZQW010000011.1:0-20973 GCA_041645005.1 Desulfotomaculaceae bacterium
CAGCATAATAAGTAACAACAGGAAATGCTGCTATCTGGGCTATGGTGGCCGGTTGAGAGGACATAATATCTGTCCAGTTATCAGCTTGCCCATCCAATTGATAATAAATTGGGTTATCACCATTGGCATCAATCGCCGTCTGGATGGCAGGTAAGTTTGCTGAGTTCATCAGGTAATCTGTGCTGTATGCACTTTCCCCAATAATGACTGTATTATTGGGAATTGCAGCACCGGCTACCGAAGAAAACAGAAAAAGAAAAACAAGAATTAATGATGATATAGCTTTTTTCCTCATAATACCCTTGTAAACCTCCTTAGATTATTATTCAAAAACCTACTAGAGAGCCTATTAAATTATGAATACCTCACTCCCTCCTAGTAATTTCATACTAAGCAGTTGATACTTACTGAATATCCACTACAATAAATTCATCTTCATCACTGTCTGCGTCCCCATTACCACTCGCATACTGGGTCGTATTACCGCTACCATCCTTGTAAGTGATAGCCGGCAATGCTTTTTCTTGCTCATCAGTCATGGGTTGACTAGTGAACACATCGGTAAAATCAGTTGCCACGCCATCTAATTGATAAAATACAGGGACTAATCCAGCATCGGCCAATGCCTGGTTAATCTCATCAATATTGGCTGGCACCATAAGGTAGTCGATACTGAAGGCTTTACTCCCTATAATTACCGAGTTATTAGGTACAGCAGCATCCGCTGCAGTTGCAAGAACCAGTACCATTACTGCAGTCATAATAAGCAACATGGTTTGTTTTTTTAACATTGTTACCTCCCCATATCGCCTCACAGCAGTTTACTGTAAGGATACATTCAAATCGGTGGCTCCGGTTGAGGTGACATTAAAGGTGACACCGGTCGCGGTCTTGTCAATATTCAAGGTACCGGTTGCCAGTACAGTAATGCCATCGGCAGCCAGGATGCTAATATTGACGGTATCGCTAGAATTCATCATCCGGATGGACGTACCGAAGCTGTTCACCAGAATTGATCCATCTAACTTGAATTGCGCGGCGCCTGGTATCGTGCAACTTTTGACATTGATGTCTTTAAAGCTCATCGCGCCCACTGTAACGTCAGCCGTAGCGGTATCAGCAATGGGAACAGGTGTGTTGCCGGTTGCGGTGATATTAAAGGTGACACCGGTTGCGGTCTTGTCAATATTCAAGGTACCAGTTGCCAACACAGTAATGCCATCGTCAGCCAGGATGCTGACCCCAACGGTATCGCTAGAACTCATTATCCTGATGGCGGTACCAAGGCTGTTTACCCTGCTCGAGCCATCCACCTTGAATTGCGCGGCGCCTGGCATCGTGCAGTTTTTGATATTGATGTCTTTGAAGCTCATCGCGCCCACAGTAACGTCAGCCGTAGCGGTGTAAACGCTTATTTCATTCCCGTTACCACTTGCATACTGCGTTACATTACCGCTGCCATCCTTGTAAGTTATAGCCGGCAACGCTTCCTCCTGTTGAACTGTTATGGGCTGACCGGTAAAAACATCGGTAAGATTTTCTACTACACCATTTAACTGGTAATATGTGGGGGCATCTCCGGCTTCGTCCAAAGCCTGGCTAATCTCATCAATATGGGATGGTTCCATAAGGTAGTCTATACTGAAGGCCTTGTTACCAATAATTACCGAATTATTTGGTATGGCAGCCCCCGCCACAGTTGCAAGAACCAGTACCATTACTGTCGTTATTACAAGCGCCATGGTTTGTTTTTTTAACATTTTACCTCCCCATATCGCCTCACAGTAGTTTACTGTAAGTTCACAGTCAAATCGGTAACACTGGTCTTGGATATATCCACACTACCGGTTGCCAGCACGGTGGTTCCATTAGCAGCTAGAATACTGATACCAACGGTAGGGTTACCATTCATAACCCGTATGGCAGTACCGAAACTGTTAACCAGGCTTGAGCCTGCAACCTTAAACTTTGCAGCACCGTCTATCCCTTGGCAACTCTTTACATTGATATCTTTGAAGCTCATAGCGCCTTTCGTGACATCGGCAGTAGCAGTTAAGTCTACAGTAGCATCCTTAACTGTCACCTTCGCTGTAGCAACCTTGGCATCCGGGTTGGTCACACCACCCGGCAGAGTAAAGGTACCGTTGAAGGCGTAATCGCCGGCTTTGGCACCGTCGTAAGTCGCACAGTCCCAGGTCACGTCAACATCTTTGGTCGTGTTGTCGCTTAATGTCAGCGTAACCTTCGCAGACAATTGAGCAATAGCGACATCCTTGCTGGTGCCGTTGTCAACGGTAACGGCCGCGGGATCTACGGTAATAGCAGTTATTGATACACTTTGTACAACTGGATCGCCATCTTGCGCATTGTATGGAGTTGTGTTCTTGTTGACATCCTTGTACGTCACAGCAGGTAATACACCTGAATTAACTACATTACCGTTATTATTTAGGAAAGTACCAGTAGGTGTTTTATAAATAAAGGTATTATGGTTAGCTACAAAAGCACCCAGGATTTCGTTAACCATACTGGGATCATCTAACAGGGAAAGGTCATACGCTTTATCATTAAAGATAATGGTATTATTTGGTATGGCGGCAAAGGCTGTAGATGATAAAACAAATACTACAACCAAGGCTAGGGCTATTGCCCTTAATGACTTTTTAACTTTCATTGTATGCTTCGCCTCCTCCTTTAACTGGCCGTGACGGTTTTGGTATCCACTAAAGCACCGGCGACATTGTATACTTCAACCTTGCAGGTGTCGCCTGAGTTCAGGAACAGAACCGTTACTGTTTTACCTGCGTCAATTTTTTCCGTCAAAAGTGTACCGTCAACCTTCAACAGACGGTATGACGCCGCACCGGTATAACCGGTCAAGGTTACCGTCGCCACCTTGCCAATGCCGGTTGCACTATTTCCCAAGGTCACGGTCACATTACCACCCGGAGCTGCACTGCTGACAGCCGTGACAGTTTTGGTGCCCAGTATGGCGCCGGCAGTATTGTACACTTCAACCTGGCAGGTGTCGCCTGAGTTCAGGAACAGAACTGTTACTGTTGTACCTACATCAATTTTTCCCGTCAAAGGTGTTCCGTCAGCCTTCAGCAAGCGGTATGACGTTGCACCGGTATAGCCAGTTAAGGTCACCGCCGCCATCTTACCAATGCCGGTTGCGCTATTGCCCAGGGTAACGGTTATGCTATCCACCGGTGTAGAACCGCCACCGCCGCCGCCGCTGCTTTGACGCGTAACAATGGCCTCACAGGCAGCTGTTTTATTACCATCCCCGCTAGTTGCGGTGATAGTAGCATTGCCCACAGCCACGGCGTACACTTTCCCGCTATTGTCAACGGTAACGATACTTGCATCGCTTGATTGCCAGGTAACCGCTTTGTTGGTGGCGTTGTCCGGTTCAACGGTGGCCGTCAACTGCGCATAATTCCCAACATAGATTGACAGAGTACTGGAGTCTAATTTGAGGCCGGTTACTGGTACGCTTGTAGTAGGAACGTTATTCCCCTGACTCGTTTGCGCTCTGTCCAGCATTACTACAGATTCTGCCCTGGTCATCGGGGCATTGGGGTTAAAGGAACCGTCGGGATAACCGATAAGCAGCTTTTTCTCTACCATGGCGCTGATACTACCCCTGGCCCAGTCGCCTATTGCACCGGCGTCACTGAATTTGTTAATAGCATCCTGGTTGCCCGCAGGCAGCTTGAGGACCCTGGAAACGATCACTCCCGCCTCTACGCGGCTGATGATCTGGTCCGGCTTGAAAGTATTGTCTTCATATCCGCTTACGTAGCCGGCTTTAGCTGCTGTTGCGACATCGGCATAGTACCAATCGCTTGCCTTCACGTCGGCAAAACTACAAGCAGCGCCGGGGTCCTTTTGGCCTAAAGACCTGTTCAGCAAGGCCACAAACTCAGCCCTGGTAACATTGTTATCCGGCTTAAAAGTACCATCAGGATACCCCGTGGCCAGCCCCTGGCCAACCCATTTCTCGATCTCCGCTTGCGCCCAGTGCCCACCAGCATCCGGTACGGACGCGTAAACAGCGGAAACAAGGCCAAGCGTCAAACACAATGCTAAGATTAAAATCAAAACCTTGGAACTTACTTTCATTGCATCAACCCTTTTCTTTGCTGTTATTCCGGTGCGCATCTTTGAATAACTTAATAACTAATCCTACCTTCTCTTTGCTTACGCCAGCTACAACCACTATGAAGGTCCTGTATTTAATTGCGTTTCGTGATAATTTTAGTCAAAAAAAAGCCCGTCCACAGTCTCCCCAAAAAAATCGGCCAGTTTTTTCTCGACTTCCTTACGGGGATGGCGGTAACCACCTTCAATCATGGCGTAAGAACTCTGGCTAATACCCACTGCTTCGGCAACTTGCCGTTGGCTAAGACCCCTCTCGGTTCTTAGCCTGTACATTCTCTCATTCCTAACAGTGCTTTCACTCTTCCCCCAAACTTCAATTCCCCCTCTCATATCAATTTACAACATTTACCGCGAGGTTGTACCTTCCTAAATTATAATCACAATACGCAATAACTGTCAAGCATTCCGCCGATTAAAATATTCGTTTTAGTGATATAATAGTATTATATATTTCTGTGAACACAAGAGGTTTTATGCTGTCTCTAGGACACCGATTGACAGAACTTCGCAAAGAAAAAGGGCTCTCACAAATAGAACTGGCCCAAAGGTTGAACATGGGACAGAGTACTATTGCCATGTATGAGAGGGACAAACGGTGCCCCGATAATAAGACACTGGAACGGCTCGCGGGCTTCTTCAATGTCTCGGTTGACTATTTGCTTGGTTTAACCAACACCCGTGAGAGGTTGAAGTTGAACCAGTCTATGCAAGCCATGCTGTCAAAATTTTCGACAGTTTTAGAAGATCCTCTATTTGTTCAATTATTATCCCGTATCCCCGACCTCACCCCTGTAGAAAAAGAATCACTGGCGGAGTACTGGGACTGGGCGCTGAAGGTTATCGAAAAGGAACGGGCCAGGCGGGATAATCCTGTAATTGAAAAGAAAAATCTTTAGTATTGTAATGATAAAAGGAGCCAGAGTCTGGCTCCTTTTATCATATTTAATCTATGGTTCACTTATGCTGCCCGGAGCCTGTTCCTTAAAAGTCTTAATCACCTTATCCTTGTCAGAAGGTTCCAGGGCAGGTACGCCTCCCTGGGCAAAATATTTGACCACTCCCGCGTAAATAGCCCAGGCCACCTTGCCCTGGTAGGCGGGATCAGTCAATAGTTTTTCCTCAGCCTCGTTGGTCATGAAACCTATTTCCACTATTACCGCAGGCATGGCAGTGTTCCTGGTTATATAGAAGTCAACTTCGGACGGCTGGCGGGCGGTATTTTTGAGCAGACCGGCGAGCTCAGACTGGATCAACTGGCTGGCCTTCTTGCTTTCAGCCGACCCCGGCTGGACAAAGGTCTGGGCGCCGCGGCGGCTGGGATCGGAGGTGCTGTTCACGTGAATGCTCACATACAGGTCAGCCTCATTATCGTTGGCCAGCGCCACTCTCCTTTTCAGGTCTTCCCGCTTTTTCGCCGAAGCCCCTATGGTACCGGGATCACTCAGGTCGTTATCCGTATCTCTGGTCATCAGCACCATGGCGCCTGCCTGTCCCAGGCTTGCCGCCAGGCGTCTGCCCACCTCCAGGGTGACATCCTTCTCTAGAGCGCTCCTGCCAACAACACCTGGATCGATACCGCCATGTCCGGGATCGACCACGATCACCCTGTTGGTCAGCGATGGAGACATAACCTCGACTGTTTTCTGTTCAGCCAGGTCATGTTTGGCTCTGGACAGAAAAAAAGCCAGAAATACCAGGGCCACCAGTAATACGAGGTGCCGTTTTTTAACTCTAAAAGCCTTTACGACTATAGGAGACAAAAAATAGCCCTCCTTCTGGGGGGTCAGGCTCTTAACTTATTAACTTATTTTAAAATAAGTTAATAAGTTAAGAGCCTGACCCCCTAATTGTCTTCCTTATAATGGTATGCCGCCTGTTGGGGAATTATACCATATTTATCTTTTAAGTAATCCACCTGGTCAGGAGCTGTAGAAACTGCGCCACGGGTTCAAAAATAACCTGGCTCAGCAGCGTGCCGAGCAGGTTTGAAACGGCCAGGTAGAAGATAATCTGCTTTAATAAGAGTTCATCTTTATCGCCCCTGGCGACAGCATCGGTTACTCTGGCCAGCAGCGGGTCCACCATCATTACGTTTACAACTATAGCGGCATTTCCTACGATTGAAGCCATTAGTACCGCGGTAGAACGGAATTCCGGATAAAGAGCGCCGGCGTACAAGCCGGACAGCACGTTAACGGTCCACAGGCTGTAGCTGACCAGGTTCCAGTAAAGAAAACCCCTGGGGATATCCATCTTGCTGAATATGATCTTTTTCAGCGCGTCAATTGAAGGCAGGCGGAATTTAATGATGCTGCTCCCCGGCCTCAGGGCGGTCACCAGAATTAGAGGGATGACTCTAAAAACTGAGCCCGTCTCGCCAAAAGCTTTTATTGAGTTGGAAAATGAGGTGACGAAGCTGGGAATGGCCAGAATACCGACTGCCACTCCTAACGTGGAGCCCAAAATAACAAAACGGAGTTTGCGGTTTAAGTCAGCCAGCGCCGCCTGGTAGATTTGTGAACTGGTGACATCGCCGCCCGCCGGCGCCAGCAGGGCCTGGTCGTAGGCGCCGCCGATTATGCGCTCTACAGTGGATGCCAGCAGGGGGGCCTGGAGAGTGTTGGCAAAACTCGCCGCCAGGTAAACCACACCAAAAAGGGAGATGGCGGTAGCAAGGTGCCTGGTCCTTACACCGGAGAGGCGGGATGAACGGGTCAGGGTGTTGATTAAATTGATGAAGGCAGTCAGTAAAAAAACAAAAACTAAACGGTCCACCGTTTCCTCCAGTAGCTAACATCATGGACGATAAGTTAATTATAACATATAAAATTATAACAAAAAAGGAAGGGGTTACCTTCCTCGTGTAATTGGAGCCATTTATCTTTTGGAAAATTGTGAGGCTTTACGAGCCTTTTTCAATCCATACTTTCTACGTTCTTTCATGCGCGGGTCCCTGGTCAAAAAACCAGCCCGCTTTAAGAGGGGACGAAGGGTGGGGTCAGCCTGTATTAAAGCGCGGGCGATACCCAATTTAATTGCCCCGGCCTGACCGCTGATGCCGCCTCCCAGAACCTTGGCCTGAATGTCAAACCTGGCTGATGCTCCCGTCAACTCTACAGGTTGGCGTACCACCATTTCCAGAGTCTTTCTGCCAAAATATTCGCTTACCGGCTTGTTGTTGATGATCACCCTGCCATCACCCGGTACTAGAAATACGCGGGCTACCGAGTTCTTCCTGCGGCCGGTACCGTAAAACATAACTTGCGCCAATGTCTTTTCCTCCTTCCCTGCTACGACTGCCAGGCTTCTGGTTTTTGGGCCTGGTGGGGGTGTTCCGGACCTTGATATACTTTCAGCTTCTTAGCCATATCATCCCCCAACCGGTTGTGGGGCAGCATGCCTGTGATTGCTTTTTCCACGGCCAGTTCGGGCTTTGTTTTCATAAGTGTTTCGTAGCTGACGACTTTGAGCCCGCCGGGATACCCGGAGTGCCTGTAGTACTTTTTATTCTGCAGCTTGTTCCCTGTCAGCACAATTTTTTCAGCGTTGATTACGATCACGTGGTCGCCGGTGTCAATATGGGGAGTAAAGTCGGGCTTGTGTTTACCACGCAGGACCCGGGCCGCTTCCACGGCCAAGCGCCCTAAAACCTTGCCCTCACCGTCCATAACGTACCACTTGCGATTTTTTATATCCGCAGGCTTGGCCATAAAGGTCTTCATGAAAAGATTTTCCCTCCTTAGAAATAAGCAAACGAGGCTTTTTTAAAGCCACAACAAAAATTATAATACAAAGCATATCCGGTGTCAACAATAACCATGTCAACCTGGATATTCGATTCTTACCAAATACAATCCCCGTGCCGGCGCCGTTGGCCCCCCTTTCATACTGTTCCGGCCGGCCAGTATCCCCGCCACGTCCTCCGTGGCCAGTTTTCCCAGCCCCACCCGGAGCAGCGTCCCGCTAATCATCCGGGCCATATGGTAGAGAAAGCCGTCCGCCTGTATATCTATATAAGTCAACTCGTTCTCCCTGTTAACCAGGATCTCCCGGACAGTGCGAACGGTAGTCTTCACAGGTGTACCCAGTGCCCGTAAAGCACTGAAATCATGTTTGCCAAGCAGGTGCCTGGCTCCGGTGCGCATCGCCTCAACGTCCAGCGGCCAGGGAACGTGGTAGCTGTACAGACGCAGGAAAGGAGAGTGTTTTTTCCCGTTGTTGATAACGTACCGGTATGTCTTGGCAACGGCGGAAAAGCGTGAGTGGAAGGATTCCGGTACTTCCTCCGACTCCAGCGCCGCAATGTCCCCGGGCAGCAAACTATTGAGCGCGTAGGCAACCTTTGGAGGAGGAATGGGCCAGTCACCGGCATCAAAATTGATTACCTGGCCGCAGGCGTGAACCCCCGCGTCAGTCCTTCCGGCGCCTATGATTCTAATTTCCCTTTGGGCCAACCTTGACAGATTCTCCTCCAATACACCCTGCACAGTTTGAAAAGTTGTGCCGCGCTGTTCCTGGAAACCGTGATAATTAGTGCCGTCGTAGGCGATGGTAACCTTAATATTAGCCATTGTAAAACCTGAAAGCGATTGTTCCGGCCAGCATGACCAGGGTCACAACAATAACCACAAGGTCGTTACCGCCAAACTCGAGTGAGCTCATCCTGGTCCTGTTGGCTCCTCCACGGTAGCATCGCGCCTCCATAGCCACGGCCATATCATCCGCCCTGCGCAGGGCTCCAGCAAAAAGGGGAACAAATAACGGCAATAAACCGGTCGCCCATTTGGCCGGGTTTCCCGCGGAAAAGCTGGCGCCTCTCGCCCGCTGCGCTTTGAGCACCATCTCGGCCTCTTGCAGCAGAGTGGGTATAAAGCGCAAAGCGATCGTCATCATCAGGGCCAACTCGTGTGCCGGCACCCCCAGCCTCTGCAAGGGTAAAAGCATGCTTTCCAGGCCGGCGGTAAGTTTGATCGGGGGAGTGGTAAGAGTAAGCAGGGAGGCTATCAGAATCAGTAAAGCCAGTCGCAGGAAAATAATACTGCCGCCTGCCAGACCCTCACGCGAAATCTTTAGCGGTCCCAAAGCTGCCAATACATCCCCGGGTGTAAACAGCGTCTGGATTAAAAAAGCTATAGCCAGCAGCACCCAGAGCGAACGCAGCCCCCTTAAAAAAATATTAGCCGGCATTCCCGACAAAGCCAATGCCGTAAAAGTAAAACCTGTCGCCAAAGCCAAGCCCTGCCAGTCAGCCGACGCCAGTATTGCCGCGGCTGCGGCTAAAACAACCATTACCTTGGTTCTGGGATCCAGACGGTGCAGCAGTGAATCCCCCGGGATATACTGACCTAAAGTGATGCCTCCAAACATTACAATTCTCCAATAAAATCTCTAAATTAATTATTTTACAAGCCTCTTTAAACTGGCTACTTCTGAAACAAGGTAAGCAGTGTCATTGGAGATCCTGTCTAATTTTTCATCGATAGAATCGAGCCTTCTGTCTTGCAATTCAATCCTTTTATTTTGTATTTCACGATCATCAAATAAAGCGCGGATTTTATCAACAACTTCATTCTCCACGCGCAACTCTAGCTTGTCAATTTTGGAGTCCAGCCTTTGCTGGCCTTGCTCGAGTTTGTCAACTTTTGAATCCAGCCTTCGCTGGCCCTGCTCGAGTTTGTCAACTTTTGAGTCCAGCCTTTGCTGGCCCTGCTCGAGTTTGTCAGCTTTTGAATCCAGCCTTTGCTGGCCCTGCTCGAGTTTGTCAGCTTTTGAATCCAGCCTTTGCTGGCCTTCTGTAAGCAACCCTAACTGTTTAAGTACGAGTTCTTGAAATTTCCCGGTATCCATAAACAGCCCCCCTCGAAAGACTATGGGCGTACAACATAGTAGGTCATGGGATTCGCAGGTTGTAAATCCTATTAATCATGTTAATCCTGTCAAAACCTTCGGTTATCCTTCGATAAAAGTTTGGCGATTTCTTCCACAGCTTCTTCGTTGGTCAAAATATCCATTCGCACCTGTTTGCCGGCTGCCCGCAATTTATGCATCAGTTGGGCGGGAGCGGGAACATCCAGTCCCAATGCGCGCAATTCCCCGGCCCTGTTGAAAACCTCCCGCGGTGAACCTTCCATGACTAGGCGGCCCTTATCCAGTACTGCCATCCGGTCTGCCTTTAGGGCCGCTTCTTCCATGCTGTGGGTTACTAAAATCACAGTAACCCCCTCCGTACGCCGGAAGTCTTCAACAAGGTCCATTAACTGCCTTCTACCCTGCGGATCAAGACCTGCCGCCGGTTCATCAAGTATGAGCACGTCCGGAGTCATCGCCAGTACCCCGGCTATGGCCACCTTTCTACGCGTCCCGCCACTCAGGCTAAAGGGGGAAACCCTGCTCACCAGGGCCGGATCCAGTCCCATTTGGCCAAGCGCCTTTTCTACCCGTCGCTTGACCTCATCCTTATCAAACCCCATGTTTTTGGGGCCAAAGGCTACATCATCAAATACAGTTTCCTCAAAAAGCTGCTGCTCCGGCTGTTGAAAAACCAGACCGACCCTGCGCCAGAGGTTACGGCGCTGTCTTTTATCGGATATGTCGGTTCCGCAAACCCATGCTTTACCTTTAGTCGGTGTGAGGATACCGTTAAAATGTTGAACCAGCGTAGATTTACCAGAACCTGTGGAGCCAATAACAGCAAAAAATTCGCCTTTTTCAATCTCCAAAGAGATCTCATCCAGGGAAACAACCTGGAACGGCGTGCCCGGAGAATATATATGAGTCAGGTTTTCCACTTTTATTATTTTTGAATTCTTATTCACTATTACTACCGCCGGCACAAAAAAGATACCATGTCATCCAGGGACAAGATCCCGTCTGGCACCAAAAACCCCCGCCTTCTCAGGCACCTGGAGATTTCAGCGGCAGCCGGCAGGGCCAGGTTCATTTTGTCCAGCAACATATATTCGGCAAATACTCTGTCAGGAGGCCCGGCAAGAACTGGTCCGCCTTCGTGCATAACAATGACCTTATCAGCCCTTGCAGCATCCTCCATTGAGTGGGTAACCAAAATCACTGTCACCCTGCCGGAACGGTTTAGCCGGATCAGTGTTTCCATCAATTCAGCCCGCCCGGCCGGGTCCAACATGGAACTGGGTTCGTCCAGAACCAGACAGGCAGGGCGCATGGCCAGGACACCAGCGATGGCCAACCGCTGTTTTTGACCGCCTGAAAGCAGGTGCGGCTGGTACTTGCGGTACCCGGACAAGCCTGTTAGAAGCAAGGCCTCTTCTACCCTCTCCCGCGCTTCTTCCGGCGCCAGACCCAGGTTTTCAACTCCGAAGGCAACGTCTTCCTCTAGCAGAGAGCTGACAATTTGGTTGTCGGGGTTCTGAAACACCATTCCTACCTGGCGGCGGATTTCCCAGACATTTTCAGGACTTCTTGTATCCAGTCCACCAACAATGACTTTCCCTTCTGTTGGTGTTAGCAGGACATTAAAGTGCCTGACCAGAGTAGACTTGCCGGACCCGTTTGGCCCAACAACCGCTAAAAATTCGCCTTTTTTGATATCCAGGTTCACTCCCGACAGCGCCTGGAATTCTCCTGGCTTGCCCTGGTTGTAAACGTAAGTGAGATCTTTAACCTCAATAAAGATCTCGTTTGAGTCGTGCGTCGTGAGTAGTGAGTCGTGGGATTCCGGGGCATTCCTTACAGGTCCTGTAACGTTAAATTCCGTCATTCCTTCTCACGTCCCACGTCTCCTTACCACGTCTTCCTTAGACTAATTCTAAAATGAGACAGGAGAACCGTCCCCTTGTCTCACTTGTCTAAAATGAGACAGGAGAACCGTCCCCTTGTCTCACTTGTCTTAGACTAATTCTAAAATAACCATTTCAGCCGCGTCACCGCGGCGATAGCCGGCCTTGACCACACGCGTGTAGCCGCCGGGACGGTCGGCATACTTTGGCGCGATGGTATCAAAAAGCTTCTTGACTACGGCCTCTTCGTATATATAAGCCAGCGCCTGGCGCCGGGCTGCCAGGTCCCCCTGCTTGGCGGTTGTGACAAGTCTCTCGGCTATGCTTTTTACTTCTTTGGCCCTGGTTTCTGTTGTGTTAATCCGCTCATCCCGGAAGAGGGATGTAACCAGGTTGCGCAGCATGGCCTTGCGGTGGCCTGTATTCAGGCCTAATCTCTGGTAAGCCACAATAAAATGTCCTCCCTTACTCGTCGTCCTTCCTCAGTGACAGGCCTAATTCTTCCAGCTTGTTGATTACTTCCTCCAGGGATTTTTTACCCAGGTTCCTTACTTTCATCATATCTTCTTCATTACGCTGGATCAGTTCCTCCACTGTGTTAATCCCAGCCCTTTTCAGGCAGTTGTATGAGCGCACAGACAAGTCGAGTTCCTCGATGGTCATTTCCAGGAGCTTATCTTTCTGCTCCTCTTCTTTTTCCACCATAATCTCGACATCGTTTACACTTTCGGTAAGCCCGATAAAAAGACGCAGGTGATCGTTTAAAATCTTCGCGGACAGGCTGGTGGCCTCGTCAGGTCTGATACTGCCGTTGGTCCATACTTCCAGGGTCAACTTGTCAAAGTCGGTAATCTGGCCTACCCTGGTGTTTTCCACAGTGTAATTGACCTTTTTCACCGGGGTGAACACTGAGTCAATTGGAATGACCCCGATAATATGGTCACCCTTTTTGTTGCGCTCAGCTGAAACGTAACCCCGCCCCTTGGAAACGGCAATCTCCATAAAAAGTCTGGCATTGCCGGCGAGAGTGGCGATAACCAGATCCGGGTTTAGTATTTCCACATCGGCGTCGCAGATAATATCACCAGCCGTGACCACACCCTCTGTTGTCTTTTCAATTCTTAGAGTCTTTTCGTCCTCACCGTAAAGCTTTATACAAAGGCTCTTAAGATTTAAAATAATGTCAGTTACATCCTCGACAACTCCCGGTATGGTAGAAAACTCATGTAGTACGCCGTCTATTTTAACTGATGTTGCGGCTGCCCCTGGCAGCGATGAAAGCAGGATACGGCGCAGGGAATTTCCCAGTGTGATACCGTAACCCCTTTCCAGAGGTTCTACCACGAACTTTCCATAGGTGTTATCTTCATTCATATCGACAATTTCAATTTTAGGTTTTTCTATTTCAAGCACAAAGGTTCCCTCCTAAGATGGTGGTTAGTGGTTAGCGGTTAACCAACAACCAACAACCAAAATCCTATCTGGAGTAAAGCTCTACGATCAGGTGCTCCTTTACGGGGGCGTCAATTTGATCCCGTGTGGGGAGATCCACAACCCGGGCCCTGGCCTGGTCAGCCTCTAATTCAAGCCAGGCGGGAGGGGTGCGGTCGCCTGCTCTCTCAAGCAGTTCCTTAACCCTGGGCGATTCTTTACTTTTTTCACGAACAGCTATCACATCGCCTACTCTGATCACGTAAGAAGGAATGTTTACCTTCCGACCGTTCACGGTAAAATGGCCGTGACGCACAAGCTGCCTGGATTCATTCCGGGAAGCCCCGAAGCCCAGGCGGTAGATCACGTTGTCCAGACGCCTTTCCAGCAGGCGGAGGAGGTTTTCACCGGTAATACCTTTCTGCCTCTCTGCCTTTTCAAAGTAACGCCTGAACTGCCCTTCCAAAATACCATACATTCTGCGGGCTTTTTGCTTTTCTCTGAGCTGCAGCCCATACTCGGAAACTTTTTTGCGTCCCTGTCCGTGTTGGCCTGGAGCGTACGCCCTGCGCTCAACCGCACATTTGGGAGTATAGCACCTGTCTCCTTTTAGATAGAGTTTCAAGCCTTCCCGGCGGCAAAGCCGGCAGACTGATCCTGTATACCTTGCCAAATAAAGCGCACCTCCTTAAACTCTCCGGCGTTTTGGCGGCCGGCACCCGTTATGTGGAATTGGTGTGACATCCTTGATCATGTTCACTTCGAGACCGGCGGCCTGGAGGGAACGAATAGCCGCTTCCCGGCCTGCTCCCGGCCCTTTAACCATCACTTCTACTTCTTTCAGTCCGTGCTCCATGGCCTCTTTCGCCGACTTTTCAGCTGCCATCTGGGCTGCAAAGGGTGTGCTTTTACGTGAACCTTTAAAGCCAACCCCGCCCGCACTGGCCCATGATAAGGTATTGCCCTTAGTGTCGGTTATAGTAATGACAGTATTATTGAATGTAGATTTAATGTGGGCAATCCCTGACTCTATATTTTTGCGTTCACGTTTTTTTGTCCTGGCTACGCGACGCGCCATTGAACAACCTCCTCTAGTCTATTTTTTCCTGCGGATGCCTACAGTCTTACGCGGACCTTTGCGTGTTCTGGCATTGGTCTTGGTCCGCTGACCGCGCACGGGCATCCCGCGGCGGTGCCGCAAGCCCCTGTAACAGCCGATTTCAATCAGTCGCTTGATATTTAAGGCGATCTCCCGGCGAAGGTCACCCTCCACTTTATGACTCTTCTCAATAACTTCCCTTAGCCTGTTTACTTCTTCCTCTGTCAGGTTCTTCACCCTGGTATCAGGGTTAACGCCGGTCTGGCTCAAGATTTTTTGGGACGTAGGCTTACCAATGCCAAATACATAGGTGAGGGCTATCTCTACCCGCTTATCTCTTGGCAAGTCAACGCCTGCAATACGTGCCATAAACTATTCAACACCTCCCGTTTTACCCTTGTGCCTGTTTGTGTTTTGGGTTTTCACAGATTATCATAACCCTGCCCTTTCTGCGAATGATTTTACATTTTTCGCAAATAGGCTTTACGGATGGTCTAACTTTCACCATCAACCCTCCCTAATCGGACGTCGGTCGTCGGACTTCAGACGTCGGATGCAAGTATTTCTTTGGAGCTTTAGCTGTCAGTCAGGTTTTAGACCCTGAATGCAAGCTTTCACTCCGACGTCTGACGACTGACGTCTGACGTCTATTATTTGTACCTGTAAACTATTCGGCCGCGGGTCAAGTCATAAGGGGAAAGTTCAACCATCACCCGGTCACCCGAAAGGATCCGGATGAAATTCATCCTGATCTTCCCCGAAACGTGCGCCAGAACCTTGTGACCATTTTGCAGCTGTACGCGGAACATCGCGTTTGGCAACGGCTCGATCACTGTTCCCTCAACCTCAATAACATCCTGTTTTGACATTAGGAATATAGCAAGCCTCCTTGTTATTAAAATGGACACTACTTATCTGACCGCCGGTAAGACTTTAATCAAAAGATTACCGGTTGGGCAGTTGGCTGACAAGACTCTTTAGCTCCTTCCGGACATCCGTGTTGGTAACCTTTTTCCCTATTTGTACTTTTTCAAGTATATATCCGGCAACCGCATCAAAAAGTATCAGATGCTTACAGTTTTTTCTCTTCGGGTTCTCTAATTTTCGTTCTTCTCCATCTGCGACATTAACCATTGTTTCGTTTTCAATTCCCGTAATCAGATAAAACCTGCCGCTGTCCCGGCCCTGGATTGAAAAAACCAGCTGCCCAATCCGCACCGTATTTTCTGACATGGCCTATAAAACCTCCGAATTCAGTCGTCAGTCGTCGGTAAGCAGTCGTCGGTCCTCGTTGGAATTCGCCTTAAGCGAATTCCTTCTATCCTGACGTCTGACGTCCGACGTCTTAGGTCTTCGTTAGTATCTCAGGCATGTCATCGGTGATAGCAATGGTATGTTCGAAATGGGCTGAAAGCTTTGCGTCTAAAGTTACCACAGTCCAGTTGTTTGAAAGAGTCTTCACCTCATAAGTGCCCAAGTTAATCATGGGTTCAATCGCTAATGTCATGCCTGTCTTAAGTCTTGGTCCCCTGCCCGGTTTCCCGTAATTGGGTACCTGTGGTTCCTCATGCGGCAGCTTTCCTATTCCATGTCCGACGTAGTCACGTACCACGGAATAACCATAGCTCTCCGCACAAGTTTGGACGGCGTTGGATATATCAGACAACCTGTTGCCCATCTTAGCCTTTTCAATCCCCTTGTAAAGCGACTCCTCTGTTGCCCTTAAAAGGTCCAAGGCCTCACTGCTAACATCTCCAACAGGGTAGGTAACAGCACTGTCCCCATAATATCCATTTATTTCCGCTCCGATGTCAATACTGATAATATCACCGTTTTCCAATTTTCTTAAACCAGGGAAGCCGTGCACTACCTCTTCGTTTACTGAAGAACAAATTGTGTACGGAAACCCGTAAAGCCCTTTAAATGCAGGTCTTCCGCCTACCTTTATGATAAATTCCTCGGCCAGCCGGTCCAGTTCAAGAGTCGGCAATCCGACTTTAACCGCCCTGGCGAGTTCGGCGTGGGTCCTGGCTACTACTCGCCCTGCGTCACGCATATAGGCAAGCTCCCTCTCGGACTTGCAGGTAATCATCAGTCGCACCTACCTTATAAAACCCTGATAACTGCGCATAAGAAGGTGTGACTCGACCTGCTTCATGGTGTCAAGTGCAACACCCACTACAATCAAGAGGGAAGTGCCCCCAAAATAGATATTGGGTATTCTTGTGGCTAAAAGCACGAAATTCGGCAGAATTGCTATCAAAGCCAGGAAAATAGCTCCGGCCAGCGTAACCCTGGTCATGATCCTGCTGATGTATTCAGCGGTAGGCCGCCCCGGTCTGAGTCCTGGAATAAACCCCCCGTATTTCTTGATGTTATCGGCAACATCAACTGGGTTCATAATCACGGAGGTATAAAAGAAAGTAAAACCAATAATCAGCAAGGCGTAGATAAGGGTATGCGCAGCCGATCCCCAGCCAAGATACTGACTGTAAAAATTTGAAAAACCGCTCCCCTGAAACATATTGATGATGGTCTCAGGAAACATTAAAAGCGATGAAGCGAAGATGATCGGCATAACTCCTGCCTGATTAACCCTGAGCGGCAGGTGGGTGGTCTGCCCGCCATATACCCTGCGCCCTACCACGCGCTTGGCATACTGTACTGGTATGCGGCGCTGGCCTTCCTGTACCGCAACCACTCCCGCAATCACAATCACCCCGATTACAACCAGCAAGGCCAGACTTAAAATATTTATTGTGCCGGCACTGAGGTATTCTCCCAACTGGACTGCTCCAGATGGTACCCTGGAAACAATTCCGGCGAATATCAGCAGCGAAATACCGTTGCCTATACCTTTTTCAGTGATTTGTTCGCCAATCCACATCAGGAAAGTTGTCCCGGCTGTGATCGTCAGGGCGGTCATGACATAAGTCAATGGACCCGGGTTCTGCAGCGACCCGCCTACACCGACCACCATACCGATACCCTGGATAAAAGCCAGGACTACGGTAAGATACCTGGTGTACTGGGTAATTTTTTTACGGCCTTCCTCTCCCTCTTTTTGAAGCCGCTCAAGGTGCGGTATCACAACTGTAAGCAGCTGCAAAATGATGGATGCGTTTATGTAGGGCATAATGCCCATTGCAAAAACGGAAAAGTTTTTCAAGGCGCCGCCGGAGATAATGTCAAAGAATCCAAAAATGGCCCCACTGTTGACCAACTCAGCAAATCTTTCTATGTTGACCCCGGGCACCGGTATGTGAGCGCCCAGCCGGAAAATAAAAATCATACCCAGTGTATAAAGAAGCTTTGTTCTTAATTCTGAAACCTTAAAGGCGCTCTTAAAACTTTCCAGCAATTAAATCACCTCTGCTTTGCCGCCGGCTGCCGCGATCTTCTCTTCAGCCGACTTGCTAAACGCATTGGCTTTAACAGTAAGAGATCTTTCAAGGTTTCCCTGGCCTAAAATCTTTACCCCGTCGGCTACTTTTTTGATAACCCTCGCAGCCACCAGTGCCGCCGGTGTAACGACATCCCCGTCTTCAAAACAATTTAGCTGGCTTACATTTATGGCCGTAATCTCTTTGGAAAACGGATTATAGAATCCGCGCTTGGGCATACGGCGCTGCAAAGGCATCTGACCGCCTTCAAAACCTGGGCGCACACCACCGCCGGAACGGCAGTTTTGCCCCTTATGGCCCCGGCCGGCTGTTTTTCCCAGGCCTGTACCGAGCCCCTGGCCCTTGCGGGTGGGCTTTGTCCTCGCCCCGGGAGCCGGTCTTAATTCATGCAGTTTCACTATCCCACCTCCCTTAGGCTTCCTCAACCTTAAGCAAATGTCCGACTTTATTGACCATACCCCTAACCTGCGGGGTATCTTCACAAATTACTGAACGGTTCGTTTTGGTCAGGCCCAGGGTACGCACAGTGACCCGCTGGTCTCCCGGACGGCCGATCAGGCTTTTAACCAGAGTGATCTTCAACTTAGCCAAATTCTTCCCTCCTAGCCCAACAATTCTTCTACAGTTTTTCCTCTTAGGCGGGCCACTTCTTCAGGGGTCTTCAGACTTCCTAGTGCCTTTAAGGTTGCGTGGACCATATTGTTGGCGTTGTTGGAACCAAGCGACTTGGTGAGTATGTCTCTTATTCCGGCCAGCTCCAGAATAGCCCGCACAGGACCACCGGCAATCACACCTGTACCGGGGGCGGCAGGCTTAAGTAGAACCTTGCCCGCGCCAAATACTCCTATAATCTCGTGTGGGATGGTAGTGCCTGACAGGGGGACTTTGATCAAGGACTTTTTCGCGTCCTCAATACCCTTGCGGATAGCCTCCGGCACTTCTCCGGCCTTACCCAGACCGGCGCCCACGTGCCCGTCTCCGTCTCCGACTACCATCAGGGCGGAAAAACTAAACCTCCGGCCACCCTTGACCACCTTAGCAACACGGTTTATATATACGACTTTTTCAGAAGTTTCCAGTTTGCTGGCGTCAATTCTTGCCATCTATTTCCCTCCTTTATACCGCTCGTTGGGGGCATCTAAAAGACCAGCCCACCAGCCCGGGCCGCGTCTGCCAGGGCTTTAATCCTTCCGTGGTAAACGTAGCCGGCCCGGTCAAAGACAACCTTCTTAATACCGGCTTCCTGCGCCTTTTCAGCCAGCAACTGGCCCACAGCAACCGCCGCGCCGGCATTGCTGCCGCTGGGCAATTTACCCCTTAATTCAGGGGCCAGGGTTGATACTGAAATAAGAGTAGCGCCTTTTTCATCGTCAACAATCTGAGCATAAATATTTTGTAAGCTGCGGAACACGTTCAACCTGGGCCGCTCGGCAGTACCGCTTATTTTCCTGCGGACCCTTTGCCGCCGAATACCCCGCAGGGATTCACGACTTGGCTTGTTCAGCACGTTACGATTCACTCCTTTCAGGCTTCATGTGCATGAACCATTGAACTCTGAGAATACAGGAGTCAGGAGTCAGAATCCAGAATAAAATCTTTCTTCTTCTGTCTACTGAATTCTGTCTTCTGAATTCTATCTTTTAAACTACTTCTTCCCTTTAGCGCCGGCCTTACCGGCTTTACGCCGTACTTTTTCACCTTCGTATCTAATGCCTTTTCCCTTATATGGTTCAGGCTCCCGCACCGCGCGTACGGTTGCCGCCAGCGCGCCGACTTTTTCCTTGTCAAGTCCCTTGATACTGATCTTTGTAGGCACGGGTACTTCGATCTCCAACCCCGCCCCCGGCGCTATTTCCACCGGATGTGAGTAGCCTACCGCCAGAACCAGCTTATCGCCCTGCTTTGAGGCGCGGTAACCCACACCAACCAGCTCCAGGTTTTTCTGAAAACCGGCTGTGACCCCAACCACCATATTGTTAATAAGTGTTCGGGTCAGACCATGCAGCGACCTGTGTTTCTTATTGTCAGTAGGCCGTTCGACAACCAGCCTGTTTTCTTCATACTTAATAATCATGTCCTGGTGTAATTCTCTTTCCAGCTGACCTTTCGGCCCTTTGACCCTGACGGTGTTTCCATCAATCTCGACGTCAACACCCGGGGGAACCGGAATAGGCTGTCTACCAATCCTGGACATCCTTACAAACACCTCCAATTTCAGTCGTCAGTCGTCAGACATCGGACGTCAGATTGATTGTTGGAATTGGCTACCAAACGTAGCATAATACCTCGCCGCCCAGGCTTTCCCTGCGTGCCTTTTTATCAGACATAATTCCTTTTGACGTTGAGATGATAGCGATACCGAGGCCGCCCAATACTTTGGGTACATCATCTTTCCGGGCGTAAACCCTTAAACCAGGCTTTGAAATCCGCTTTAAGCCAGTAATCACCCGCTCTTTACTGGCGCCGTATTTTAAATAGACCCTGATAATACCCTGCTTGCCGTCGTCAATAAATTCGTAATCCTTGACGAAACCCTCATCCCGCAAGATGGCGGCAATAGCCTTTTTCATCCTGGAAGCAGGCGCTTCAACTTTATCGTGATAAACCGTATTGGCATTACGGATACGGGTTAAGAAATCTGCGATAGGGTCGGTCATAACCATGTAAAAAACCTCCTTCCTTAATTCAGAGGCCGGACGCAGCTTGCGTCTGGTTTCAGATGCCGGATATCTGCCAGTGTTACGGCCGGTTATTTCCGGTTTCACGTATGGCTTCAAGATTAATCCGGCGGCTTCTGAAGTTATCCTGCTTTTTAAGCCTCTAACTTCTGACTATAGTGTTACCAGCTGGATTTGCGGATGCCAGGGAGTTCCCCTTTATAAGCAAGTTCCCTGAAGCAGATCCGGCAAATCCCGAATTTTCTCATATAGGCGTGAGGCCTTCCACAAAGCTTGCACCTATTATATGCCTGCACTTTAAACTTCGGAGGACGCATCGCTTTTAGAATCAATGATTTTTTTGCCAACATCTTCCCTCCTTTTGGGACGTGGGACGTGGGACATTGGACGTGGGTTATTTAGTCGTGGGTTGTGGGACTTGGGACGTGGGATTTAAGTAT
>JBAZQW010000239.1:0-3528 GCA_041645005.1 Desulfotomaculaceae bacterium
CTAAGCTATCAAACCGAGGACGGGCTGACCAAGATTGATGTAAAAATGGAAAACGAGACGGTTTGGCTGACACAAGCAGATATGGCCAGGCTGTTTCAAACAAGCAAGCAGAATGTCAGTTTGCATGTCAAGAATATTTTTAAGGAAGGCGAACTAAGTGAGCTTTCAGTTGTCAAGGAATACTTGACAACTGCTTTAGACGGTAAGAAATACAAGACAAAATATTATAACCTTGATGTTATCATCTCCGTTGGTTACCGGGTCAAGTCGCACCGGGGCACCCAGTTCAGGATTTGGGCGACCCAAAGACTAAAGGAGTATATCATTAAAGGCTTTACTATGAACGATGACCTGCTGAAAAAAGCTGGTGGCGGCAATTATTTTGATGAGCTTTTGCAACGAATCAGAGATATCCGCTCAAGTGAAAAAGTTTTTTATCGCAAAGTTTTAGAAATATATGCCACAAGTATTGACTATGATCCTACGGCAAAAGCAACACAGACGTTTTTCAAAACTGTGCAGAATAAAATGCATTATTCTACTCATGGGAAAACTGCCGCTGAGATTATATATGAACGTGCCAACGCTGATAAACCATTCATGGGATTAACATCCTGGACGGGTTTGCAACCAAAAAAATCTGATGCTGAATTTGTAAAAAATTATCTCACAGAGGATGAAGTCGATACATTAAACAGAATTGTAAATATGTATATTGAATTTGCCGAGCTGCAGGCTAAAGGCAGAAAGCCCATGTATATGGCTGATTGGATCAAAAAACTTGATGAGTTTATGAAAATATCAGGAAGAGATATATTGAATCATGCAGGTAAAATATCACATGAAATTGCTATGATGAAAGCGATCAAGGAATACGGGAAATTCTCAGAGCGTTTAAAAAATGAGTTGTCTCTTGTAGAAAAGCACTTTGTTGAGAGCATAGATAAGGCTGCAAAGAAGCTAAAGGGGAAAAAAGATAGTGCCGGAGGTGATGGGGATGGGTTTTAGTGAGTGGAGAAAGGTTAAACTGGGGGATATTGTGGATACGATATCTCAAAAACATAAATTTGATACTGATAAGATTGTTTTAGTCAACACATCAGATGTTTTAGAAGGCAAAGCATTAAATCATAAATATGTAACTAACAAAAATTTAAAAGGACAATTCAAAAAAAGCTTCCAAAAACATGACATATTATATAGTGAAATTAGGCCTCAAAATAAAAGATTTGCATATATAGATTTTGATTCAAAGGATTATGTTGCATCAACTAAACTTATGGTATTAAGAAAAAAGAATAACAATATCACATCTGATTTTCTTTACCAGATATTAAAATCTGGAGATATCATAAATAAATTACAAGTTATTGCTGAATCGAGGTCTGGAACTTTCCCTCAAATAACTTTTGCGGAATTATCACGATTAGATATTCTACTGCCACCAATTGATGAACAAAGAGCTATAGCCGACACCCTTTCCTGCCTTGACAACAAAATTGAGCTCAACAACCGCATCAACAAGACCCTTGAGGAAATGGCACAGGCTATTTTTAAAAGCTGGTTTGTGGATTTTGAGCCTTTTCAAGATGGCGAGTTTGAGGACAGCGAGTTAGGCAGGATACCTAAAGGGTGGCATATTTTCAATCTCTCAGAGATCTTTGAAATTAACCCTAGCCGCACGATTCCTCGCGGAACAATTGCACCCTATTTAGACATGTCTAATGTTCCAACCAGGGGGCATGCCCCCAATAATTGGATAGAACGTGAGATTGGTTCGGGTATGAAGTTCATTAACGGTGATACGCTGGTTGCCAGAATTACACCTTGTTTAGAGAATGGAAAAACAGCTTATGTGGATTTTCTCGAAGACGGCCAGGTCGGATGGGGATCAACCGAGTATATCATTCTAAGGCCAAGGAGTCCTATTTCAACTGTATTTGCCTATATACTGGCACGAAGTGACAGATTTCGCGATTATGCTATTAAAAGAATGACTGGTTCGAGCGGGAGACAGCGGGTACCTGCTGATAATATCGGTCTATTTAAAATAGTCCTGCCACCGCTGGAACATGTAATCAGCAAGCGTTTTGCGGTTATTATTAAATCACTGTTTAATAGTATGCGGATATCGGCCCAAGAATCAAGGACACTAAATCAAATTCGCGACTCCCTACTCCTAAAACTAATGTCTGGTAAAATAAGAGTGCCAGTAGAGGAGGTGCAATAGATGTCCAAAGATAAAACTTTAAAAGCCACGATAACTGCAAAGGGGAGAGAAATTGCTGTATTTTCAACAGGCAGCGATGATGAATATATCAGTCTAACGGATATTGCAAAGTACAAAAATCCGGAATTCCCTGCAGATGTTGTGAGAAATTGGCTCAGAACTAGAAGCACTATTGATTTTTTTTAGGATTATGGGAGCAGATGCACAATCCGAATTTTAAACCCATCGAATTCGACGGGTTTAAAAATGAAGCCGGGAAGAGGTGAAGATAGTGACTAAAAATTTCTGCGAGTCCCACTTGGAAGAAGCCACCCTGGAATGGTTTGAGGAATTAGGCTATGAAATAGTTTTTGCTCCTGACATTGCTCCGGATGGTGAGTATCCTGAACGTGAGGATTACAGCGATGTTATTCTTGCTGAAAGGCTGAAAGAAGCTCTGGCCAGGATAAACCCGAAGCTGCCGGGCGATGCCCTTGAAGATGCTTTCAGGCAGATCATCATTCCGCAAAGCCCCGGTCTTTTAATGAACAACAAGGCTTTTCAAAAGATGATCACCGATGGCATCGATGTCCAGGTGAAGCAGGCGGATGCCAGTTACAGAACCGGGAAGGCTTATGTATTTGACTATGAAAAGCCGCTGAACAACGAATTTATGATCGCCAATCAATTCACTATCGTTGAGCATGGGGTAGAAAAACGGCCGGATGTCGTGGCTTTTATAAACGGTATTCCGCTGGTGGTCATTGAACTGAAAAGCGCCAGTGATGAAAATGTGGATATCACTGATGCCTATAACCAGCTGCAAACCTATAAAATGACCATACCTTCCCTGTTCACCTATAACTCCTTTATGGTCACCAGTGACGGGATCAACGCGAGAGCGGGTACGCTCACTTCTGATGAAGACAGATTTATGGCCTGGCGCACCATAGATGGCGAGACGACCGCGCCGCTCTCAATTCCCCAGCTTGAAGTGCTGATTAAGGGCATGTTTGAGCGTGACCGTTTTCTGGATATTATCAAGCATTTTGTGTTGTTTCAAAGTGATGGCAAGGATACGATAAAAATCCTGGCCGGTTATCATCAATACCATGCGGTAAATAAAGCGGTGGAAAGCACCGAACGTGCCACTATGGAAACCGGCGACAGACGAATCGGTGTTGTCTGGCATACTCAGGGCAGCGGGAAAAGCTTGTCCATGGTTTTCTATGCCGGGAAACTGGTAATCAATGAAGAACTCGAGAATCCAACCATCGTTATTATAACTGACAGAAACGACCTGGATGACCAGCTATATG
>JBAZQW010000240.1:0-3526 GCA_041645005.1 Desulfotomaculaceae bacterium
AAAGGTTTGAATTGGCTCTTAGTTTTCGTTGTTTTGGAATGTACTGCTCGTTCGGTCTTGCGACTTGACGAGTCATGTGTTTCTTTTCCATCCATCCACTGTTTAGTTTTCAAAGACCGATTGTTTTTTGTGGCCGCCTTTTCAGCGGCGACATTTACTATCTTAACTTTTTTTGCTGTCCGGGTCAACAGGTAATTAGTGGTTAACTTTTTTAGCTGTAAATCCGGACCGCACGTTAAGTAATTTAACACATAGTACCGCTGTTCGTCAAGACGTCATTTATTCTTAAATCAAAAGTTTACATAAGTCAATTTGCTTATATTCTGCATCACAACTGGAATATTATCCATAATAAAAAAATTTGATAAATTTCCGATGTTCGATTGAAATCGTACTGCATTAGCGTATGTATGTCTATTTAATTAAATCATTGTTGAAAATACCACTGGGTAAGGTTACAAAAGTACTTGGCACGCTGCCGACAATTATGCTTTCAGCCAGCGGTACCTGGTTTGCGACAACGGCTTCACCGCTTTTTGAGGGAATTACAACACGTATATTGGTGTCAAAATTAAGGTAGATAGTATGCTTGGTCTGATTTATACCGGCCGATTCAAATTTATCGACCACGTTAACCCGCACTGTGCCGACAGGCATTATATGATATTTAATCTGTGGTCCCATGTAAGCAAGAAATGGGATTCCTAAAATTTGACCGACAGGTATACTTAGAGATTGCCATCTCAATTCTTCTAAGGCTTTTTGCACAGCCAGGGTCGTATTGGCGGAGAACTTATTCACTTTCACCGTGTTAGCCTGCATTAAGACTATATGCCCTTCGTTATCTTTCTGAATAGCTATGAAATCCTGATATTGAAGGTTTTCGTCAGATATCTCCCGCTGCAAAGCTTTCTGAAACGACTCAGTCGCTAATTGAACCGCCCTTACTTCGGCAATATTAAAAAAAGTATTTCTTAATGTCATATCCAGTAAAAAGATTATGCCAAAAATTGCAGCGCAAAAAAGAACCAGGTAAAATACCGGCCTGATCCTTCGCCTTCTTTTAAACAAAACTGTCACCTCACTTTTCAAGCGCCAAACCATGCCTGTATACTAATTTATGTGACAGGTAAATAAATGATAGCACTGAAAATAAAAAAAGACGCTCAGAGCGTCTCATTTTTTTAGCAAACCGTTTCAAAGTTCCTGTTGTGGAAAAAGCGGACACACCTCCGACAGCGGAATGTCCCCTTTGGAATGTTCGGATGAATCCGAACCTACAATTTCCCGGACACATCATTGTCATAGGAACCTTAGAGCAAGGCCTAAACGCATCTTAATTAAGTAAAACACTATTTATCATAAGGGTTCACAATTTCGGTAATTGTGCGTTTGCCTTTTGAAATAATCGTACCTGTAGTTGGACTAATGGTATAATTCGGGTCAAAAATTTTTTCCCCATTTATTTTTATAGCACCTTCCTGGATTTTTTGTCTAGCCTCTCTTTTACTACTTGTACTACCAGACTCAACCAGGTAAACAGTAAGTGGGATTTTCCCGTTATCATCAAGTAATTCTTTTTTTATATAATATTTTGTAATTTCATCCGGCAAACCTTTTTGCTGAAACATCCTTTTAAACTCTACCTCGGCGGCTTTTGCCTCATCCAGGCCATGGTATTGGGTCACGATTTCCCTGGCCAGCCTCATCTTCACATCTCTCGGGTGGAGTGTGCCGTCTTTAAGCCCGGCTTCAATAGAGCGCAATTCTTCCAAAGAAACGGGGGTAACAAGTTCAAAATACCTGAGCATCATCTCATCCGGCAGGGACATGGTTTTGCCGTACATCTCCCTGGGTGGTTCATCAATACCAATGTAGTTGCCCAGGCTCTTGCTCATTTTCTGAACCCCGTCCAGGCCTTCCAAAATGGGCATCATAAGAGCCACCTGCTGCTCTTGCCCGTATTCTTTTTGCAGTGTGCGACCCATCAGAAGATTAAACTTCTGGTCCGTCCCGCCCAACTCTACGTCCGCTTTTAGCGCAACAGAATCATAGCCCTGCATCAGCGGGTAAAACAGCTCATGGATACTGATAGGCAGGTTTTCTTTGAACCGTTTATGAAAATCGTCCCGCTCCAGCATCCTGGCCAGAGTATATTTGGCCGCCAGCTCGATTACCTGGACAAAATTCAGCGGCGCCAACCACTGGCTGTTGAAAACAACCCTGGTTTTCTCGCGGTCCAGGATTTTAGATATTTGTCTTTCATAAGTTTTGGCATTTGTCAGAACCTGTTCTTCAGTAAGCTGTTTGCGTGTTTCCGACTTTCCGGTGGGATCGCCAATCCGGGCGGTAAAGTCTCCCAGGATTAAAATCACCTGGTGACCAAGATCCTGAAACTGCCTTAGCTTGTGTAAAACCACGGTGTGGCCGAGATGGATATCAGGCGCGGTAGGATCTAAGCCCAGTTTTATTGTAAGCGGCCTACCTTTGTCAATTGATAACTTGAGCTTGTCCACAAGTTCGCTTTCAGGCACAATTTCAACCGTGCCTCTTTTTATAATTTCCAGCTGTTTTTCCAAGGCAAGCACTCTGATACCCCTTTCAAGAAACCATCTTAAAAAATCTCATTAATTATAACAGTATTTTGTGCGTTTAATCAATAATCTTCCATTGGATGCACTTTTAATTTAACCATTCATGTTTGAAAACAAGGTAATATCTGTTATATAATACAAAAGGAAAGGGGGTTTCACTATCAATACTTTGAAAGTTTTTCTTCTGATGGGTGTTTTATCGGTACTGCTGGTGCTGATTGGGAACGCAGTGGGAGGTCGTTCCGGGGCACTGTTGTTTTTCATTATAGCTCTGGCTATGAACCTGATTGGTTATTATTTCAGTGACTCCATAGCCATAAAAATGACACGCTCTCACCCTGTCTCCGCAAGCGAGGCCCCTGAATTGTACGACATCGTCGGGCGTCTGTCACAGCGCGCCGGCATGCCCATGCCGCGTATTTTCATTACCCCCTCTGACCAGCCCAATGCTTTCGCCACCGGCAGGGGACCTTCCCATGCTGCCGTTGCTGTTACCGAAGGGATTTTACGCCTTCTAAGCCGGTCGGAATTGGAAGGGGTACTTGCCCACGAAATTGCCCACATCAAGGACCGCGACGTTTTAATCGGTACAATTGCCGCCTCTTTAGCCGGCGCTATCACCATGATCGCCAACATGCTGCAGTGGGGCTTGATGTTCGGCGGCTTCAGGGGTGATGACGACGAGGGTGGCGGTATAGCCGGCCTTGCCGGTTCCTTATTGATGATCATACTGGCCCCCATAGCGGCGATGTTGATCCAAATGGCCATATCGCGCTCTAGAGAATTTGAAGCAGACGCCAACGGCGCCCGTCTGGCCGGACGCACCCAGGGGCTGTCCCAGGCCCTCTTAAAACTGGAGCGTGGCGCCAGGCAGATCCCGATGCAGGTCAACCCCGCGACTTCGCACCTGTTTATTGTCAATCCTCTTTCCG
>JBAZQW010000241.1:0-3523 GCA_041645005.1 Desulfotomaculaceae bacterium
ATTTGACCAACATGCGCTCCAGTACCTCCGAGGCAGCCATGCGACTGGAGGAACCCAGACAATTCAGCCTGGAAGAGTCCCTGGAGTATATCGGTGTGGATGAACTGCTGGAAGTCACCCCGAAAAACCTGCGCCTGCGCAAGCGGGTGCTGAACAAGCACGACCGTTCGCGCAACCCTAAAAACTCCCTGCCCGCCTGACATGGGACGTGAGAATTGTTAATAAAGGGGACGCTCCTCCGCAGGAGGTGTGTCCCCTTTCCACTGTCGCCAGCACAAGGGGACGGTTCTCTTGTGCTCCACTGATTCAATACATATTTTTTAAATTTATTAGTCTCCCCAAAAGGAATTTTTAGGGTAAATAGTGAAAAGAAAAAATATTGATGGTGGACTGTATTAATATAATACTGTTTTTTTGTACTTCTACAGTTAGAACGGGAGGATCGCTATGATGACCAGGAACAAGCAGCATCATTTCACACCTGGCGAGGAGTTGTACGGTAGGATAGGGCGATTCCAGGAACGCCTGCGCGCTGCCGGTATTGACGTGGCACTGATCATCCAAAATGCCGACTTGTTTTATTTCAGCGGAACTTGTCAGGACGCTCACCTACTGATCCCGGCGCAGGGTGAACCGCTTTTAATGGTAAGAAAAAGCTATGAGAGAGCGCTTGAGGAAAGTGCCCTGGACAGGGTGGTCGCGGTGAACAGCCTCGTAGACATACGGAACGGGATTAACGATTTTTTTAAATGCAAAAGTCGGATCGGGCTGGAGATGGACGTATTGCCGGCCAACCTGTTCTTCAGATACAAGGAATTGCTCAGGCCTCTGGAAGTTGTCGATGTGTCGGAGGCAATCCGGGAGATCAGGATGATCAAGACACCATATGAAATTGAGCGTCTGAAAGAATCGGCCCGCCTGAGTTCAGAGATGTTTCGCCAGGTCCCCGCATTTTTGCGGGAGGGTATGACTGAAGTTGAGCTGGCTGGTAGAATAGAGCTGTTTTTGAGGGAAAGGGGGCACCAGGGCGCCCTTCGCGTAAGGGCTTTCAACCAAGAGGCGCATATGGGCCACTTGATGTCGGGGTGGAGTTCCGCCTGCCCCAGTTTTTTTAACGGGCCTACCGGCGGCACCGGCCTCAACCCATCTTTCCCGCAGAGCGCCGGCTTTAAAAAAATCGGCCGCAACGAGCCTATCCTGGTTGATTTCGCCACCGCCGTCAACGGCTATATAGCCGATCACACCAGGATCTTCTCCTTCGGCCCGCTGTCAGACAAGCTGGCCAAAGCTCACAACATTTCCCTCGAAATCAAGCGCTTGTTTATCCGGGAAGCCAAGCCAGGCGCTGACGGAAGGATCCTCTATGACAGCGCGTACAAAATAGCGGAAGACGCGGGTTTGGCCGAGCAATTCATGGGATACGGGAGCGGCGTTAACTTCATCGGGCATGGGATCGGGTTGGAGCTTGACGAACTGCCGGTTATCGCCAAAAATTATCAGATCATCCTGCAACCCGGCATGGCTTTCGCCCTGGAGCCAAAATTTGTGTTCCCAGGCGAGGGTACGGTCGGCATCGAAGACACATTCGTTGTGACTGAAAGCGGCCTGGAGCAGCTCACCGGCCACGACGACTCCATCCAAATCCTATAAAGGCAAACGGGGACGGTTCTTGCTTTGCCAGGTAAAATATGTAAAATGCTTGACCGCGAATTATTATAAGCATATTCCCGGGAGGCTTTTAGTAATGAGCCCAATTAGAAAAAAGAGGTTATACAGGAGAATAAAAAGGGCGTTTCTGGATTCTAAATTTCTTAGAAAAGAAGCGCCGGTGATACTCTTATTTTGCATTTTCATTGTTTTATTAATATATCTGGTTACTAAAATTATCTAGCATCCCCACACCTGCAGCCGCCATCTAAGTGCTTCCTTTTTATAAAAAGATGCATAAAAAAACTTTCACATGCCACACTAAGCTAAAAGGGGTGGCTTAAAAATGCATGGTGAAAAAACAATCGTAGCTTACTTTTCTGACAGCGACACGGTGTATAAGGCCGCCAGAATGCTGCAGAATGAAGGTCTAGGCTCAACCTGTGTCCAACAGGTTTTTGATAACAACACCAAACAGGACCCCAGTTATGAAAATCCTTTCACCTTAAATGACGCCCAGTCAATTGCCCGTTATGGAGCCGTCAGCGATTTAAATAATGCTGGCTTAGAGGCCGCTGACACAGAGTCTGGCAATCACAGCGACTCCGCCAACAAGTTCTTATTGACGCTCTCCACCGCCAGGGACAAGGCTGATCATGCGATCAATATCATCAGCAATTACGGGGGCTCGTTCTAGGCAAGGCAAGAACCGTCCCAGTTAGCCCGCAGTTTGCCCGTTTGCCTCGTTTGCCCAAAAAAAGCCCCCGGCTGCCGGAGGGCTTGTTTTCTCTTAGGAATTCGAATATTTGATGTTTTCCCGGATCTTTTCCCTGATATCTTGCTGCTTATAGTAGTCTAATATTAATTGGTCGATCGCCTTTTCTTCTTCGGCGTTAATAATCTCACATTGTACCATCCCACATTCTTTTTTACCCGGACATTCACTGAGCCTTACGATATCATAACCACACCATCTTTCGGCAAGGTGAACTCTAATAATTAAATCAGTTTCCCTATTTATCGTCTCACAAGCCCTCGCCAGCCTTTGTTCTCTTTTCATTTTCACTCCTCCTTGTATGCCATTATTCGGCCCAAAAGAAATATTTCCTTTTAAATTAATTGACATACTCTCAAACAAAAAAAGCCCCTAAAGGGCTTAGTTTTACTGGTTAAATCAAAATATTAACAAATTGTCTTAACATACTTATTCTGTCATCAGCCGAAAATACACTTCTTCCGTTTTCATCTTGTACAATAACTACTTCTGAATTTTCTTCTGATTGAACTGCTCTCCATCCTATTTCATACATATGTTTCCATAATTATATACTGGTAAACTAAAAGCCCTCAGGAGGCTTATCAGATCCCCTCAGGGCTTGATTTCACTGGTGGGCGAGATTGGTATCGAACCAACGACCTTCTGCGTGTCAAGCAGACGTTCTCCCACTGAACTACCCGCCCAGTAATATCTATTATTAACGATAACCCTGCAAAAGTCAAGCCGCTGAGATGGCCATTTCCAGGCAGTCTGAGCTGGTCACCATAAACTCCCGCCTAATTTGAAAGCTTATCCCACAACCGCCCGGGCCATCCCCGCCTGGGCACGCCCGCTTCAGCCACCAGGCTGACCCGGCCCAATTCCTGCCCTCTCAGGAGGCAGACGCACTCGCCTAATTGCTGCCCTTGGCGCACAGGCGCTGCCGGTGTAACTTGTATTATAATCTTCTTTTCCAGCTTAGGCAGGTCATCGGGGTCAAGCCTGATTTCCAGGCTTTTTGCCGCACACAGATTCACAGCCGGGCTCTTCCCCCCTGTTACGTCCGCGCCGGCTACCACCTCACCCTGATTAAGAGCCGTAACCGGTTGGACCACCTTG
>JBAZQW010000243.1:0-3492 GCA_041645005.1 Desulfotomaculaceae bacterium
TCCTTTTAAAGTTGATACCAGGTAGAAGCCGATACCAAGTATGGCTCCCCCGATAACCACCACCGGTCTGGGCCCAAACTTGTCGCTCAGTTTGCCGGCCGGGAACGTCATCAGGCCAAACACCAGGACAACAATGGCGTAGGCCAGACCTACCTGGGTAGCTGTCCAACCGAATTCTGTCCGCAGGGGCTTGATGAATACACTGAAAGCATACAGTAGCAAACCGCAGGTGGTGCTGCCTAAAAATCCTCCAAGTAAAGGTACCCATCTAGGCATAAGTTCACGTCCTTTCATTATTTTTAGGTATTGGAATAATAGCACTTACAGATAATAACATCTTAAAAATTATTCCCTGCTTTTTTTGCACTCCTCACCTCCCACCTAGCCTAAAAATAAAAACGGCTTTCAGGACTTATAGAAAAACCACACCTGAATACGGTACTCGCCACCAGAACAGTAAATTCCAGTGGGCAATACCGGTCCAGCCGGTTTAACTAACCCCCAAAAACCATTGCATGAGGCGGTTACTTTATAACGACCCGGCAAATAGGTCTTCACCAACCTCTTGATATATATTATACAACAACTTGTTTAAAAATTCCTTCACAAATTGACTAAATTATTAAAAAATTTTTTAATTATCTTTTAGTTCTTTTTACTCTTTTTATTAATTCAGCCTGCCTCTGATTTTAGCGTTTATCCTTTCCATGATGTTTATCGTGTTGAGTTCATGGAAAGTCTGAATAATAGCGCTCTCCACGGGGCCCTCAACAGCTAAAAGTCTCTGGTTAATTTCAAATTCAACACTGTAATCCTTCTTCAGCCTTCTATTCACAGACTCCAGTATTTTCCTCCTAGTTGCTGGCTCACCTATATCCGCCCATCTCTTTTCTTCACTTGCGCCCTGATCAAGCTTAATCTCGCGGCACAGACACTCTAAAAATATTTCCCTGAAAGCGTCAAATTCCGGCCTTTTCATCGCTCATCACCTTTTCCATATAATAAATAATATTTCCCCTAAATAGATTCTAAATTAATAAATGTATTTATTCAACAGTTCAAAGTTAATTCCCTTTATAAAATACTAAACCCGGCGATGGCCGGGAGCAAGCTGCAGATATTATAAATCTGCCATATTAACAATATCATCAACAATCCAGGTTTCACCCAATTTGGGCCTGCTGCCGCCCGGTAACGGAAGACATAGACCTTGTGGACTGTTGCCTGCGATAGAAACGCCGTAAGGTATATTAAATGTCACTTTTAACAAAATTACACCCCCGCGTAATCTAAAAACCCGGCTCTATAATTGTATAAAATTTTGTTGCTTTTTTTCATGAGACTTTCGTCCTAATTTTTTTAGGGCTAAAAGGGCAAAAAAAAAAGCCCCGTTTAGGGGCTGCTTTTTCTGTTCATCACTGAGACAGCAAGATCAATTGGAGTCTGTCCTCCGGCAAATTGACGCGACACTGCCAGGTCAAATTTTTTGTCGCCGTTAAAATCGCCAACCAGGGCCTGCCCGCCTGGATCCTTGCCAAAAACCACAGGCCAGCTTTCAATAACAAATTGCTTATCCCTGGTAAGAATGAATTCCCACTTTCCGATCATGTTGTCATAAGCTATAAAATCGTCGGAGCCTTCGCCTGTAAAGTCTCCTGTCAGCACCTGCCACCTGTCACCGGTAACAAAGCCCGCAATCCAAGGCTGTCCACCGTTGTCGACGGGAGCCTCAAACTTGTCTCCGTCATTTAGTGCAACCTGTATGTTGCCGGTGTTTTTGTTAAGTGCCGCCAGGTCCTTTTTCCCGTCACCGTTAAAATCTCCGGTTAAAATCTGTGAGCCGGCGCCTTCCCGCCAATCCACCAACCAGGGTTTAGCCTGATTAAAGCTGTCTGCACCGCTGAGCATCACATAGGCTGTATTTTCATCCTGAACCCAAAACAGGAGCCCATCCTTGTTGCTGTTATTATAACGTCCCGCAAGGATTTTAACCGTGCCTTGAGGCGCGTTAAAATAGCCCCAGGGCTGCTGCTGAGGTATAAATTTGCTGCCGTCACTCAAGGCGACTTGAATCTCCCCTGTCTTTTTATCCCAGGAAACCAGATCTTTTTTCCCGTCATTGTTAAAGTCACCAGCGGCAAAGTCCTTTGAACCGCCCTGCCCCCAGTTTGCCAGCCAGTCCCCGACCTGGGCAAACGATTCCGGGTTGTTTCTGGGAAGAAATCTTTCCACCCGGCTTACGGCCACCTGCCAGAGACCCGCGTTCGGGTCCCCTGCGATAAAGTCCGAGCGCCCGTCGCCATCGACATCACCGGCCAGCAAAACCTTGCCCTTACCGGCGGGAAGACCGTTAACACGCTCGGCCGGCAAAAACCCTATCAGGTCATAAACTGATACGAATTTGTAGCCTCTTTCCTTAAATCCGTTGATCAGCCTTTTTAAATAGGAGTCCGGTTCATGCGCGTAAAACTCTTTTCCCTTTGCTGTTTGCATCTTGTAAAGGTATTTGAATTCCTGCGTCGGATGAAAAAAGAAACTGGCTAGGACTACAGGATCATTCTTGTCCAACTGGCTGAGTATCCTGCCAACATCCTTATCAGCTTCTATGTTAAAAAGGGGCGCAGGCACAAAAATTACGCTCTGGTTGTCCATTCCGCTGCTGTCCCGTGAACTTATATTTTTCAGTGTTTTTTCCCAGGGGTTAGGGTCATAGATCAGGCCAAAATAATTCCCCAGGACTTTATACTGGTCCAGCGAGGCGGTATAGTGAGGGGTTTCCCAGTAATCAACCGGGATGCCCGCCCGATCCATCGCTTCCAGCGCTTTTTTTACCCTCTCTTCGGCATAAGCCGGCCTGGTGTACTCCTGCCCCCCTTTATCCATAAACTCAAAGCCGGAGCCGGAAACTTCGGCTAGATACTGGTGGGTGTACCCGTGCAGGCCGACCATCCCTCCTCTTTCCCGCATATACAATATTGTTTTATTAAAATCTCGCACCTGAAAGATGTCAGTATCCCCGATGCTTATTTCGACATTATTGGCCGGGTCTTTGTAGACAGGTATCAGTGAAATCTGGAAAGGCACCCCTTCTTTATAGAGATAATCTGCGATTTTTACAAGTTTGTCCAATTTTTCCCTTGTATCATAGGTGCCCGGGTTAACATCCTCAAGCCTGATCAGCACGAGTTTCTGAGAAGCGGCCCACGACGAGTCACCCTGATAGTAAAGAGGCGCTGGACGGAATATTTCACGGCTGATAAAAAACAAGACGATTAGAATAATTATTACGCCTGAAAGGTAAATTATTTTTCTTGTCAAGATGATCACCCTCGTAACAGTAAGATATCCCCTGGTAATACTAAATCCGGCGCGAGAACCTACTTCAACAGATTGGCTTTCTTAATTCAGGTTTATTCGCATTTTCAGAATTAAAGCGGAAATTACCGTTTCCCTATATCCAGGGCATTAGCGAAGTTTGCAACTGAAAGAGCC
>JBAZQW010000244.1:0-3487 GCA_041645005.1 Desulfotomaculaceae bacterium
GGGCAAGCCATGATTTCAACATAATCGAATTGCTCGCCGGCTTTTAGTCTATCCATCAGCACTCTGGCGTTGCCTGTCCCGTGGGCGATGGCCACCTTGATCGGTCGTCCTTTTAGTTCCACCCATACTTCTTTTAGACCGCTGAAACCTCGTAATTCTTCATAGTCCAGAAGGTCTAATTCCTGTCCGGATGTTAAATAATAGGCTGTCCTTACCGCTGCTTCGATCACGCCTCCCGTCGAGCCAAATATTGCCCCCGCGCCGCTGGCAATACCCATAGGTGTGTCATAGTCCTCGTCAGGCAGGTCGTGAAAATTTATACCTGACTGCCTGATCATCCTGGCTAGTTCTCTGGTGCTTAAAACCCAGTCCACATCCTTAAAGTCGCCGGTGCCCATTTCCGGTCGGCTTGCTTCGAACTTTTTGGCGGTACAGGGCATGATTGCCACCACCACTATTTTTTTAGGATCCAGACCTTCCTTTTCCGCAAAGTAGGTTTTGGTCAGGGCGCCGAACATTTCATGGGGTGACTTGCAGGTGGAAAGGTTTTCAAGAAACTCGGGATAAAAATGTTCGGCAAACTTGACCCAGCCAGGACTGCATGAGGAGAGCAGAGGTAATTTGCCATGGCCTTCCAGTCTCTCCATAAGTTCGTGAGCTTCCTCCATGATGGTCAGGTCAGCTGTAAAATCCGTCGCAAAAACCCTGTCAAACCCGAGTCGCCGCAGTGCCGTCACCAGTTTTCCGGTTACCACCGTTCCCACAGGATAACCGAATACCTCACCCAGGGTTACCTGGATAGAGGGTGCGGATTGCACCACCACATACTTGTCCGGATCCTCCAGTGCCTCCCAGACTGAATCGACACACTCTTTCTCAGTGAGAGAAGCTGTGGGGCAGGCGATTACGCACTGCCCGCAGGTGATACAGGCAACCTGTGACAGATCCTGCATAAAGGCGGGAGCAACTACCGTGTCATAGCCCCGGTTTAAAGCGGAATATACATTTACCTCCTGCACCTTGCTGCAGATGGCCTCACAGCGCCGGCACTTGATGCATTTGTTGTAGTCGCGGACAATAAAAGAATTTTCGTTTTGAACCTGCAGGGCTTTCATTTCACCCGTAAATTTTATATTTCTTATCCCCAGGTTATCCGCAACATTTTGCAGCTCGCAGTTCAGATTCCTGATACAGGTGGTGCACTCCCGGTGGTGATCGGACAGAAGCAGTTCCACCATTGTTCTTCTCACCCGGCGCACCCGAGGTGAGGAGGTGTGAACCACCAATCCGTCGGTGGCGGGATAAACACAGGAAGCCTGGAGTACCTTAGCCCCCTTTATTTCAACTTCAACCAGACAGACCCGGCAGGAGCCGATCTCATTTATGTGACGCAGATAGCACAGGCTCGGGATTTCAACGCCGGCCAGTCGGGCTGCCTCCAGTACGCTCATGCCCTTGTCAGCTTCAATTTCCCTGCCGTCAATGGTAAGCTTTATTTTTTCCACCTTTTTTTCAGGGTTGTCATAAAGCTGCCCTGTTTTCTGTACTACCGGCCCCGGTGTGAATTCCTGGGTTTCCATTAATTGACGCCTCCTTGCGGGAACCTCTTATAATAGCTTTTTTAGGACACTTGGCGGCACAGGCCGCGCACCTGGAGCACTTGACAGGGTCGATCCGGTAAGGCTGTCCGGGTTCGCCGGTTATTGCCCCCATAGCACAGGTTTTAACGCAGATGCCACAGGCGGCACATTTTTCTTCATCCACTGTAAAGTCCAGCAGTGCTTTACATACCCCCGCCGGGCAGTTTTTGTCCCTGATGTGGGCCAGGTATTCATCTTTAAAGTAGCGCATGGTGGAAATGATCGGATTGGGCGCTGTCTGACCAAGCCCGCACAGGGAAGCGTCGCGAATATCAAAGGAAAGCTCTTCCAGCAGCTCCAGGTCCTCTATTTCCCCCTGCCCCTCAGTGATTCTCTTTAATATTTCCAGCAGCCTTTTAGTGCCCACGCGGCAGGGTGTGCAGCGGCCGCACGATTCATCCTGGGTAAACTCAAGGTAAAACCTGGCTATATCAACCATACAGTTGTCTTCGTTCATGATAATCATCCCACCGGAACCCATCATAGAGCCTATTTCTTTTAAAGATTCATAATCTATGGGCATATCCAGATACTTGTCTGGAATACAACCACCTGAAGGTCCGCCTGTCTGTACCGCTCTAAACTTTTTCCCATCGGGTATGCCTCCTCCAATATCAAAGATGATGGTGCGCAGGGTTGTGCCCATGGGCACCTCGATAAGTCCGGTGTTGTTGATTTTCCCGGCCAGGGAAAAAACCTTGGTGCCCTTGCTGCTGCCGGTCCCCTGACCCTGGTACCATTCCCAGCCGTCCCTTAAGATCACCGGTATATTCGCGTAAGTTTCAACGTTATTGATTAATGTTGGCTTACCCCAAAGCCCTTCCTGGGCTGGATAGGGCGGCCTGGGACGCGGTTCACCGCGCTGTCCCATGACCGATTGAATCAGCGCGGTTTCCTCTCCGCAGACAAAGGCCCCGGCGCCAAATCTGAGTCCTATATCAAAGTCGAAGGAAGACCCAAACAGATTTTTGCCAAGCAGCCCTGTCGCACGGGCCTGCTCAACGGCAATCTCCAGCCTTTCAACGGCGATGGGATATTCAGCCCGCACATAGATATAGCCCTGGTTGGCGCCAATACAGTACCCTGCCACGGCCATAGCCTCTATGACACTATGCGGATCACCTTCAAGGATACTGCGATCCATGAAGGCGCCAGGGTCGCCTTCATCTGCGTTGCATAAAACGTATTTTGGTTTGACCTCCTGGGCCGCAGCCATTTCCCACTTCTTGCCGGTTGGGAAACCTGCGCCGCCTCTACCCCTCAAACCTGACTTACTGATTATCTCAATTACCTCTCCCGGATTATTTTTTAAAACAACATTGTTCAGGGCTAAATAACCATCCCTGGCTATGTACTCCCCTATTTCCTCCGGATTGATCACGCCGCAATTACGAAGCACAATCCTCTTTTGAGATTTAAAAAAATGTATGTCTTCGATGCTTTGAGTTCTCTGGTTATCACCATTATGGTACAGCAATCTCTCCACAATCTGACCGCCCATTAAATGAGTTTCCACAAGTTCTTTGGCGTCTTCAGGCTTAACATTACAGTAGAAAACTTCACCGGGGTGCACCATTACAATGGGACCATTCTGGCAAAAACCAAAACAGCCGGTTTTGAACACCCTTACATTTTCCTTTAAACCCCGTTGTTCAAGTTCTATTTCCAGATTTCTCCGCAAGGCCTGGCTCTCCGCGGAGGTGCAGGCGGTGCCTGAGCATACCATCACCTGGGTTAAGCCCAACCCGTTACGATGACCCAGCCGTTGTTTGACCAAAGGAAGATATTTCTCTTTTATAGCCTTGAGATCTTCAGTGTTTAGTACTTTCAATTTTTTCACCTTTCCG
>JBAZQW010000246.1:0-3420 GCA_041645005.1 Desulfotomaculaceae bacterium
ATAAGGCTCAAATCGAATCATGTACGAACCAGCCCCAAGACTGCCAAAGTTATATTGTCCATTACTATCGGTTTGCTCATACGCTATACGTTCCCAGTCACTAGTATACAACCTCACCCCTATGCCGGGAAGTAATGCTCCTTCGGGATTTGTAACAACACCCGATATCGATCCTGTATTCTGCGTACCGGCAGTGCTCAACATTCGGAGAATAACCTCATTATCTGTTAAACCATCACTCTTAATATTGATATTATGCTGGCCATAAAATGCTTCATTACTATTTACGGACAGATCTTCAGTTAGCACTTCGCCTGTTATACTATTGGTATTTGTTATCTCTTCATCTTCATTTAAAAAGATACTATTTGCTTCTGAAGAATGTGAAGACTCAGATGTATCCAATGCTCGACTTCCACTGACATCTCTGTTCAGGTCTTGCCCTGAACTGTCTTCCTGCTGAATTGTCAAATCAGATTCTTCTGTTTCAGTTACTGGTTCAGTTGGGCTGGTGCTGCTAATCTCGTTTCCATCGTTGTTTACTACAGTACTATTTACAGCCGCCTCAACCCCATATTGATGCATACCCAAATCTGCTAACGGTATCAGTCCACCTAGCAACAACCATATCGCCAGCAAACAACACAACATCTGCCTTACTCTTGTATTTGAGTTAAATCCCATTTTATATTCCACCTCTATATGAAATAAATACGTTCTCTTTCCCCATCAACCCGCCTTTCCTAAATCGAGTCGATGATTTCGACAGGGGCATTTTGTTATTTACTTTTCGGCTTACCCACCGACTAGATCCCTTCGCTCCAGCAAGTTTTACACTCCCACCAAGTCACCTGGATAGCGCAAATGGCAAGCCTTCATTACTCATGACAGTCTCTTTCCTCATCCATTCAAGTCAAGAATCGTATCCTTGATTTCTGAGTAAATTGCGAAGAGAGATTTAAGACAATCTTCGAGACAAGTCCACTTTAGTTTGCAATCTTGAATGTCAAACTGTCACTGGCGGTTGTAGTAGTCAAATTGCCGGTTCCTAGAATAGTGACACCATCTGCAGCAAATATTTTAACCAATACACTACTTTCATTAGATAAAACAATACCGCCCTTTCCCAGTGGCCTCACAGTTTTTGATTCACCTACGGAATACTTTACGCCACCTGGTACATTGGTTGATTTTACTGTGACCTGCTTAAAATTGAGTTGTCCCAAAACCACCGATGCAGTTGCGGTTAAATCCCCTTTTGGGGTGTCACTACCAGTTGTAACAGGTGCACTCTGTTGTTGCGGTGCGCCAGCTGCGGGTGTAGTCGCTTGTTTATTATCCGCTATTGTTGTAATTATCACAGAATTATGCGCTTCATCCCACTGTACATCGCAGCCCAGTCCCTCTGATACAAACCGTACCGGAACCATGGTCCGATCCTCGACGAGCATTGCCGGAACATCAAGGCTAATAGAAGTTGAGTTCCTGGTTACCACTTTCTGACCAATCATCATCTTAATAGAGGTATCATCCTTCTTTATACCAACAGCTTGTGAATCGTTATCCCATGTTACCTGAGCTCCTAACGCTTCTGCCACGAAGCGTACCGGCACCATAACACGTGAATCTATCATCTGTGGAGCCACATCTGCATGGATCTCCTGCCCATTGACCAGCAGACAAATTTCTGATTCAGCATATCCAGCGCCATCCATCAGTCCCAACAGCATAACAATCGCAATTAATAATGGCCATAACTTTTTCATAACAGACCCCCCCATAATTAATAATATAAACCTTTGCTTATCCGCATCTCCTAGAAATATCTTTTTGCGCTCGTTGCTCCGCTGGATAAGATAATATGCAACCATAAGAAGAACGAAATCGCTCCGCGATGGCCTTGGATAGATTTTGTCCCAAAAATAAATTAGATAAAAATGAAAAAGTATGCTCTTTTTGTGGTATTGTTTAATCGCCAAACCAAACAACCCAGAAAGAAACATACTTTTCATTTATGATTATACCATGTGCAAAGAGACAAAAACATACATTTATTAAAGCAATCAGGCCTCCTCCTACGCAATGGATTGATATATTCAAGCCATTAAAAATGAGGAGGTATTTTCATGGGACACTATGAGGAAGAGATCAACCTGTACTTTGAACTAAAAGGAACTCCAGACTCTTCAAAAGAGTCATATTTGCGCAGGATTTATGCATTTGTAAAATTTATGCAAGACCGGCAAAAGGGAGTGGCCGATCTTACAGAAAGTGATATTCAGCAATACATCCTTTTTCTTAAGAAGAGAAAAGGCCTTTCAGCAGGAACCATCAACAACTATATTTCCGCCATCAAGTTTTTCCATACTCATGTGCTGGATAAAGAATGGAATCCGAAGAAAATCCCTCAAATGAAAAGAATGCGTAAATTTCCGGTAATTCCTCCAAGACAGGACGTAATGGCGCTTTTGGGTGCAACCACGAACCTTAAGCATAAAGCCATTTTAGTTTTAATATACGGAAGCGGCCTGCGAGTCGGAGAAGTAGCCAAGCTAAAGATTGGTGATATCTGTAGTAAAAGCATGCGGGTTCGAGTAGAAAACGCCAAGCATAATACAAACCGGTATACCATTTTATCAAATATGGCCCTTCTTGTGCTTCGAGAGTATTTCAGGACATACTTTTCATTTTTAAGCTACAAGCCTGACGATTGGCTTTTTCCAGGGAAAGACAAAAACGAGCACATCCATGTCAAAACCATAAAGAACACTCTTATCAGGCTACGGAACCGGCTTCAACTGGACCAGAATATTTCCGCCCATACCTTGAGGCATTGTTTTGCCACTCACGCCTTAGAGGATGGCGTCGACCCCGTGTTCATCCAGCAAATGCTGGGACATAAGCATCTTCAGACTACATTGACCTACCTTCACATGACCTCAAAGAGCCTTATGGGTATCAAAAGCCCTCTTGACACCTGTTATGGCGACACCAAATGACTACCGTACAGGCAGCTTTTCTTCAATTTTATGCCCGTTACAAGCAAAGCTATACTCCATCCACACAGCAAGCCAAGGCCTCTAGTGACATCATGCACTGCAGGACTGCGGCTTTGGGAGGGCACACTTTTGCATGCGAAGAATGCGGCCATAAAGCTGTGCGTTACAATTCATGCAGAAACCGGCACTGTCCCTTGTGCCAGGGTGTGAATAGAGCCATTTGGGTGGACCAAAGGAGCAAGGATATTCTAAACGCCCCTTATTTCCATGTGGTTTTTACAGTGCCTCAGCAGCTCCAGTCACTAATTTATCAAAACCAGGAACTGCTTTATAATTTAATGTACAAGGCTGTTGCCGAAACCTGTTTTTTGCAAGTGAAAATTCCTCACTTTTGCAGAAATATTTCCCCAGGCACCGGTGG
>JBAZQW010000247.1:0-3417 GCA_041645005.1 Desulfotomaculaceae bacterium
TATCACCAGGGAACTGGCAAAAGCTAAAGTAGACCTTTTTATTTATGATTTAAATGTAGGCTGGCTGGAACGGGAGGTAACTTTAGAACATCCGGTTCTTCTAAATTTAAGCGAAAATAAATACCTGGATCCAGCGGATTTTCATGTTTACAACCTGGACCAGGTAGTCGTCAACAGCTACAATATTTACGAAGAAGATGAGAATCTCACTGACCTGGCTACGCCGTGGACTGATAAAAACTGGGATGGAGTTTTCAACCCTGTGGAAAATGGTAAGTTTGGCAGGCTGCATCCCGAGTGGAGTGAACAGTGGATGTATGTCCAGAAAATTGTTGCCCTGCTGCAGGAGAACAACATAAATCCCCTGTTTTTTACTAATCCAAGGAACTTTGAACTTCTTGAGAAGTATGATGATATTGACTTTGCGGCCTATTATTCGTCACTACAGGATATTTTCAATTACTTTGAGAGTTCAGGCATAACCATACTGAACCTGGACTACACGGTGCCGAGCGAATATTTTTCTGACGTGGTGCACCTGCTGCCCGGGGGAGAAGAAATTATTTCAGGTTATCTTTATTATTTTATAATCCAGGACAAGGCTGTGTGAAAAATGATTTGAGGAACTGATTAAACTTTAGGAATGCGGATGGTGCTGATCATGGCCAGCGAGGTGATAATGCCGGCAGCGAGTATGGCGGCGGGGAAATTACGAAGCATTATAACCAGCACCGCCAGGACAGAACCGGCAATGGTTATGGGTACACCCTGGAAGTAGGAGGTGCCGCTGGAAACATTGAACCTGGCCAGCCGGAAAGCCCCGCACAGGGTGAAAAAGGCGAAGCAGGCCAAACCCGCGTAATTCCATTTGTCAGTCATATTGCCGTATAACAGAGCAGCGGGCGCTACCCCGAAAGAAACCAGATCGGCCAGAGAATCAAATTCCTTGCCAAAAGCAGTGGCAGCATCATAGCGGCGGGCCAGGATGCCGTCTGCCCGGTCTAAGATCGCGGCAATAATTATTAATGAGACACTTAACTCAAAGTGGTGTTGAAATGCGGCAGCGATAGCCATAACCCCGAGCAGTAAATTGGCTGCTGTGCATAGATTCGGTAGCATTTCTATCCTGCTCACATGACTACTCCTATCGTTTAATGTTTATCCGGCAAAGTACCGATAATTGTTTCTCCCGCCCTGACTTTATCTCCCTTTTTCACCAGGAGCTTTGATCCCACTGGAATAAACAACTCGGTGCCCGAGCCAAATTTGATGATTCCGATAATTTCGCCGCAGGACAGACGTTTACCTTCATCAACCCAGCATTTTATTCTGCGGGCTATGAAGCCTGTGATCTGGCAGACCATTAATTTAAAAGACTGGTTTTCAATGCCGATAAAATTCTTTTCATTAATTTCAGAGGCATGATTCTTAAAAGCCGGGATGAAACTGCCGGGACGGTAATACCTGTATTTTACCTCTCCCTGCAGGGGGGAGCGGTTCAGGTGGACATTGTAAATGGATAAAAAGATATTCACCCTGATGGCTTTGTCTTTAATGTACCTTTCCTCAAAAACTTCATCTATCTCCATGATCACACCATCAGCGGGGGATAGAATAAGATTCTGTTCAGCCGGGATGTGCCTTTTAGGGTTGCGAAAGAAGTACAGGGTAAATACAATCAGAAGCGCCGGCAGAACCATGAGAGCTGGAAAAGTAAAATAACATATGACCAGTACCCCTATAAGTACCAGCAGGTAATGCCAGGTGAGCTTGATAGTCAGGGCAAACCTGCCCACTATGCTGTTGTTTAAACGGTTGGCTGCCATTCTATTTCCCCTTTACTAAAATACATTGCTGACAGTCAGAATAAAATACCTAGTTTATCATAACCTGTAAGGCAGTCCATTGCAAGAAAAAAGCTTGACCCAAAACATACTCAAAACATACTCCCGGTTAAATAAAGCAATGGAATGCCGAAAGACTTGGAAGCACTGCTTCTAATATGTTATATTTTCAGTAGGTCAGCTATATTACTTTGGCGGTGGAGGACAGTTTTTTGAAAGAGGCGCGCTATAACCAGTACTCTGAGCACCTGGTAAGGAAGTTTGGAGAAAAAGTATATAAACTGCCGGTAAACCTGCCGGGGACGTGCCCCAACCGCGATGGCAGTTCAGGAGTGGGAGGATGTATTTTTTGCGACGAAAAGGGCTCGGGGTTTGACTGCCTGCCGGACACCTTTTCTGTAAAGAGGCAGCTTGAAGAAAACAAGGTTTTCTTCCGCAAGCGATTCAACGCTCAAAAATACATAGCTTATTTTCAGGCATTTACCAATACCTATCTGACGCTGGAACGTTTTAAGGCGAACATCCTCGAGGCTGTCGAGGTTGATGATCTGGTGGGCATTTCGGTTTCTACCAGGCCGGACTGCGTCAACGACCACTACCTTGATTTTCTTCAGGTAATTAAGGAAGAGAAAAAGCTTGACATAAACATAGAGCTTGGACTTCAAACCGTCAACTATCATACCCTGGCCAGGGTAAACAGAGGCCATACTCTGGCGGAGTTTATTGACGCCGTATTAAGGATAAAAAAACACGGCTTTGAGATTTGCACCCACCTGATCCTGAACCTGCCCTGGGATGACAGGGCGGATGTGGTGGAGAACGCTAAAGTGCTTTCCGCCCTTGGGATAGAGTATGTTAAGCTGCATTCACTTTACGTGGTCCGGGGCACACCCCTGGGGGACATGTATCAGAGGGGTGAAATTGAGATTACCTCCCTGGAGGACTATGTGGCCAGGGTGGTGGAATTCCTGGAATACCTTGACCCCGCGGTGGTTATTCAGAGGCTGGTGGGCAAGGGGCCCAGAGCAGACCTGCTCTTTAGCAACTGGGGGATCAGCTGGTGGCTGGTCAAGCAGCGGATCGAGGACTGCCTGGCCAGGCATGACACCTTTCAGGGGAAGAATTTTGACTACCTGAACGGCAGCGCGGTGAGGGCTATTTTAAAGTAAATTTTTGTCAGATCAAGATAATTCTATCCGACGAGAAAGGAAATAAGTTATATCGGGGCTTTTCTTCTGTACATAGTTGCGGCAATTATTTGTTTGATCATTACCATGATCCCGATCATCGGTTGGCTGTGCATAATGTTTATCAGCTTTTACCTGGGCTGTGTTGGCGGCTTCCTTTTTGGATCGGTATACGGTGAGGCCAGCGGCCTGGCGGCCGGAGCAAATAGCGACAAAACAGGCAGCCTGGATATTTAGCTTTTCTTATAACTAACAGCTGTTTTGACAGTGGTCTGCCGCCTGGGCCAGACCACCGTTTTGTTTTTGCTTAGACATACATGCCGCTGTAGGTTCGATTTCAATCGAACATGGCGCGTTAGCGCCGAACTTGTTTGAGGCACCTGGGG
>JBAZQW010000248.1:0-3405 GCA_041645005.1 Desulfotomaculaceae bacterium
CGGAACTAGCCAGGCCTGCCCATGTAGAAGACATAAACGCCGCTCTCAAAGCGGCGGCGTCCGGCTACTTAAAAGGGATACTCGAGTATTGTGAGTTGCCACTGGTATCAAAGGACTTTAACGGCAATCCCCATTCCTCTATAGTTGACAGTCTCTCCACCATGGTTGTTGAGGGTAGTCTGGCCAAGGTTGTGGCCTGGTATGACAACGAATGGGGTTACTCGAACAGAATTGTTGACCTGGTGGCTTACATAGGAAACCGTAGTTTTTAACGTTTTGATCATGTTTGCAAACCGGCGCCGGCAACAATTTCAGGTACTATTTCCTCCCATGAAATGGCCATGATATGGATTCCTGAAACACCTTTAACGTTATTCTTTATATACTGGATCTGTTCAATACACATGGAAATACCTTCAGCTTTTTGGTCGTCAGCCTTGCTAAGACGCCCGACCACCTCTTCCGGCACTATTAAGCCCGGCACGCAGGTCTGCAGGTGCTTGGCGGCGCGCCAACTCCTGAGAGGTGTAACACCGGCCAGGATATAAGCCCTCTCGTGCAGGCCGCGCTCAACGCACATTTCCATGAACCGGCTAAAGCGCTCCATATCATAAATGCACTGGGTCTGGATAAACTCCGCCCCCGCATTTATTTTTTTTTCCAGCCGGTCCACTCTGTATTCAAAGGGGTCGGCAAAGGGATTGGCAACAGCTCCCACGAAAAATCGCGGCTCATGTTCTTTGATCTGCTCTCCGCAGGAAAATATTTTTTTGTCACGCATCTGCCTGACCAGCTGTATTAATTGTATTGCATCAAGATCATACACGTTTTTGGCTGTGGGGTGGTTGCCGAATATCTGGTGGTCGCCCGACAGGCAGAGCACGTTCCTGATCCCAAGGCTGTACGCACCCAGCAGGTCGCTTTGAATGGCCAGTCTGTTGCGGTCCCGGCAGGTCATCTGTATAACTGGTTCGATACCATTCTGTAAAATATGCAAGGCGGCGCCGATGCTGGACATGCGCACCACGGCGGACTGGCAGTCAGTAACATTAGCTGCGTCTACAAATCCTTTTAAACGCCTGGTATGCCCAATAATTTTTTCCGGTGAAGAGTGCTTGGGGGGTCCTATTTCAGCTGTAACTGCCAGCCGGCCGCTGCTAAGGATCTGTTCAAGCTTGCTTCCCCCTGATTTCATTTGAACATCATATCCTCCCTGGTCATTCTGCGAGGCCCGCCATCCCTTGATTTAGACCAGTCTTTGGGCGGCTGAACTTCCTTTAATAATTCCAGACGGCCCTGTTTTTTAAGCCGCTCGTAAATCAGCTGCCAGACACAGTCAGTCTCCCCGCGGATCTCGCATCTACCGTTTTGAGCTCCACCACAGGGGCCGTTCAGGATGCTCTTGGGACAGAGTGTGATAGGGCAAATCCCCGCGGTCAGGTGCAGGTTGCAGTCACCGCACAGGGCGCACCGTTCCTCCCACACACCGGCCTTTTTCGCTCCACCGGCAAAAGTTGTGTTCATAGCTGGTATTATGTGTTTATCCTGATACCGTTCCGCCAGGTACTGAGGCCCCACCCCACAGGCCAGAGAAACAACAGCGTCCACGTCCCTGACCAAATCCTGAATGTTGTCTATGAATTCCGGGTCACACTGGCGGGTGACAGTGCAGGTCTGAATATCAACAGGAATTTTTTCTATTCTCCGCTTTATTCTCAGCGCGCTGGCCATAATCTCAGTTTCTTTTTCCCCCCCTGTAAGGCATACCGTAACACAACTGCCGCAGCCAAGCAGGAGGATCTTCCTGAAGTTTTTGATAAGAGCCGATATTTCAGCAATAGTTTTTTGCTCCGCAATAATCAAATCAGCTTTCCCTTCTTTCAGATCGTCACAATATTTTCATAAATTTATTGATGCCCGCTCCAGGTCTAGCGTTTTAAAAACGTCTTGAGGAGAAGTTGGTGGTTATATAAACCGGAGAAGATGGGCCTGGAGTAAGAATTTCATATACTTTTGATTCCACGGCAACCGGTTTTTGCGGGTCGGTATAAATGTTCAGGCGCAAGGTAATCTCATTTAAGAGCTCTTTTAGCAATAGTAATTTTTCTCTCTTGATTTTACGTAGTTTAGAAAAAAAAGAACTCCGCCCGCCGTATAGCGATGATTTGCTGCTCCGTTTCCACTAGGCTTCAGTTCTTTTATTTGATTATACTATTCATTAACACAAACAGTTATTGAGCAGGTACTTCTACGAACACCTCCTGTTTTCCTGCTCTTGCTGAGTTGTCCCGCCTGTAAAATGCTTCTACACGGATGAATAAATCAGTAAAATATAGTATATTTTATTTTCATCTCGCACATAATAGGAATACTCCGCTTTGGTGAGTTCTATCTCTCCCCGTCCAGCGCAAGCTGGACATTTTTTTGGGCTTTTTTGGGGTTTATAAGTCGCAAACTAAACCTTGACGCGCTTTCCAGCTTAAGTTATAATTTTATCTGCATGATTTACGGGATGTAGCGCAGTTTGGCTAGCGCGCTTGCCTTGGGAGCAAGAGGCCGGGGGTTCGAGTCCCTCCATCCCGACCAGGCCCCATGGTCAAGCGGTCTAAGACACCGCCCTTTCACGGCGGTAACCCGGGTTCGAATCCCGGTGGGGTCACCATTTGTGACGTGAGAAGTGGGACGTGAGACGTGATAACTGGTCTTGCCTGACTTTATTTCAGCGGATCGGGTGCCCACAATGAAAATATACAGTATTGGGGCCATTGGCTCAATTGGTAGAGCAGGCGACTCTTAATCGTCAGGTTGTAGGTTCGAGTCCTACATGGCCCACCAAAAACGAGAAAAGGCAAGGCTTCCGGATTGGAGGCGCTTGCCTTTATTAATTATTAATAGAATTATTTATTCTTTGAATGCTTTAATATGGGCTCCTGCAAAGGCTCCGTCGATAGCATCCAAATCAAGCTTCCCAAGCAACTCATTTAATTCCTTGTGCCCCTGTAGTAGATTTTGGAGAATTGATTTGGAGTAAATATGCACCGGATCGATTTGAACATCTTTAAAGCCTGTTTTTTCCAACATCTCTTTAAACGTATTTATTTTCAGCGCTCCACCCAGACAGCCGGCCCACACTTCAGCCATTTTTCTTATCTCTGCGGGAATCTCTTTCAGTGTTACTATATCTGCTATAGCCAACCTGCCGCCCTTTCTTAAAACCCTGTATGCTTCTGAGAATGCTTTTTCCTTGTCTCCAGAAAGATTGATGACACAGTTGGACATTATGACGTCGACACTTTCGTCCGGGAGAGGGATATCTTCCATTCTCAAGATCACATCAGGACATGTAAAGAATTCTTATACAAGTAAAATCACACCTCATTAGTACTAAGCTTTCTTTAAGGTTAA
>JBAZQW010000249.1:0-3397 GCA_041645005.1 Desulfotomaculaceae bacterium
CCGGTAGCTTCTAAAATAATCTGCAGGGGAACAATGAGCCTTCCGTTGTTGATTTCGGCTGCAGCCGCCAGTGACAAATCACTGCCGTTGACCCCGGCAAATTTTGCTCCGTCGGCCACAACAAGTGTAACTCCCGGCAGACACGCTACTGCCGTTTTTGTGTCCCCATCCCAGACTACATTTGCCCCCATGGCTTCCAGAAGCGGTCGCAGGGGGACAAAGAACTGGCCGTTTTCCATACGCGGGGGCACATCAAAAACAACATCCTGGTTATTCAGCCTCAACCCAATACCAATTCCGGCAGTCAGCCCGGCAGACTCGATCTTCTTGATTCTTCCCTGTACCTGGGCGGTTATATGGCCGGCCTGCTGAATATTCTGGGCTAAAGTTTCCCTGACCGGAATGTTGGTGTTAATGGATGTGACCGTTTTATAGATGTCAAAACCATCACCCCCTGTGGACATAAAGTCATTGGTTGCAACCTTATAGGTTTTGCTGTTGTCCGTCATATTAACGGGTGTACCATCGCTTTTACTGATGCTCACTATCCTGGCGCCGCTGGGCGCGCCGGGATCGTAGACAAACTTAAGACCGGCTGCCTGGGCGCCTTTACCACCTTCATCCACGGCTTGTTCCAGTAACGTTTTAATCTGAGCGCCGGTCAGATTGGCTGTGGTTATGGTATTGTCAAAGGGCATAAAGGTATACATGGTTCCCATGGTTATATCGCCCCTGGGAATGTCAATTCTCATCGCGCCTTTGTTAATAAAGGCAAAATCAGCGTTAACTTTCGCTTTCACCACATCGCACACCCAGTTGCCAGCCAGCGATTCACCCCAGGGAGAGTCCGCCATAGCAATGGTCATGTCGGTATCAGCTTCACCCAACTTCTGATTGGCTACAGGACCTACCTGTGTTTTAGCTTCGTTAACAATATTGTTTATCGCCTGATCAATGACCGGCGATAAAGCCTTGTAACCATGGGGAAAAACTGTACTGGCTGTGTCACCGTCGATGTACGATGTGTTGAAGGCCAGCGTACCATCGGTATGCCTGGTAATCTTCATATTAATAAAGCCCTTGCCGTAAGAGCCGGCGATCGCCACCAGTGTACCATTTGCCGCTGTAGTATTCACCAGATCGTGAGAACCACCGCCCAGGACAGCGTCAACAACTCCTCCGGCGCCTCCCAGTTGGTTGGCGACATCAAAAACAGGTGCGGTCTTGATGTTACGATTGTCTCCCGCATGGATCAATGCAATAACAATCTGAGCGCCTTTCGCTCTGGCATCATTAGCCGCCTGTTCGACATTATCAACTATACTTCCGACGTTATAATCCTTGACATAGTCCGCCAATACAATGTTTGTTAACTCCTCGGTGACGGCGCCGACAACCGCAATCTTCACACCATCCTTTTCAAAAATTTTATAAGGGTCAAACACGCGCTCATTGGTGCCCTTGTATAAAAGGTTGGCACAGATAATCGGGTAATTGGCGATACCAGGCTCAGTTACCGTATCCAGACCCCAGTCAAAATCATGATTACCCAGTCCGGATACCCCCACTCCGATATCATTAAAAGCGCTCATTACCGGAACACCACGGAGCATATTGGACAAAACCGATCCCTGGTAGTTGTCGCCGCAGGAAACGATAAGTGCCCGGCCGGAGTTGCCGTTAACAATGTCCTTAATATTTTGGGCCATAACCGCAGCCACCGGGCAACCCTTGGTATCTTCCAGCGTACCGTGAAAGTCGGTAATTTCAATGATGTCAAAAACTTTGTCACCTGAAGCCGCAAACGCGGTAATACAGGGCATAACCAGGACGAAAGCAAACATTAAAAGAGTGATGGCCGAAAACTTTAAAAATTTCTTGTAAATAAGCATTAGTTCCCCTCCTTAAAAATAATAATACCTCCCGGCAGTCTTTATAGTTTCGAGATTCGACAATGGGGACGGTCCTCGTTGTCATCTTTTATAATTTATTAATTTTTGTTCTATGTATACCAGTTACCCTTGAAATCTGTAAAACAGAAACACCCTGTATTTCTTTTAAATTTCTTAAAATTTCAACTCTTCTTTTCTCATCTAAACTATGCATATCAGATATACTATCTAATTCACCAAATACCTTTATCATTTCTCGAACTTTTTCGTCTGTGAGCCTCACACGATTACTAAGCTCCATACATATATCATTATTAGGTTCATTCATCAAAGCAATATACTTATCGATCGCCAATTTCCTATCACTGTCAAATATATCAAGAAAAAGATCTTTATCTATTGTGCTTCCTTCATCAAGATAGCAATTATAGCTGCTCCATTTATAATCTTCCATGCTGCATATCCCTGCTTTAACTGGATTTTGATGAATATATCTTATTACCAGATACAAATAACTATCATTCTCTACTGCTTCACTATTATATCTATCTTGAAACAAATGACCGCTCCTACCGTACTTATAATTGAAGTAACTGGCATAGCTTGTACCTATTCTCTTCATTGTTTTTGATAGTTCCATATCATTTTCTCGTATAATTAAATGCACATGATTATTCATTAAGCAATATGCATATAGTTGGAAACCAATTTCCTTTTTATACCTTAGAATTGTTCCAATAAATCTTTCTCTGTCTTCATCATCTTCAAATATATCCTGCCTGTTTATCCCTCTTAACATAATATGATATATTCCAGTGCTGCTTTTTTCTCTTGCAACTCTCGGCAAAATAAACCACCCCAGGTTAATATTAACAAAACCCGAGGTGATTTGTCAACGAGGACCGTCCCCATTGTCGGGGTGTTAAATTGTGAAGCCTTTCCCCATCACTTCAACCGTTTCGGTAATGAAAATGAAGGCGTGCCTGTCGACTTCCAGGACGATATCCTTGAGCTTTGCTATTTCATAATGGCTGACAACACAGTTAATCAAGCGTTTTGATTCCCCGGTGTAGGCCCCGTGTCCCTCAATGTAGGTTACCCCCCTGTCTATCTCCTTCATTATCCTATCTGCGATTTCCTGGCTCTTATCTGAAATGATCGTCACGGTTTTGTTCCGATTGAACCCTTCAATCACTGAATCGGTAACCCTGCTTCCCACCCACATACTGATAAAGGTGTAAAGGGCGATTTTTAAGTCGAAGAAAAATAGGGAGAGCGCCAGTACAGCGATATTGCAGTAAAAACTAGTAGCCCCAACGGAAATGTTTTTCTTTTTTTTCATAATTATAGCCGCTATGTCAGTACCACCAGCGGATGCTCCTAATTTTAAGATCAGCCCGCTACCGACTCCGCCTACTAAGCCGGAAAAGACCGAGGCCAGGAAGAGGTCCAGGGCCGGCACCCGAATATAAGGCGCCGAAAGTGGCAACAGTGCGATCAGTACT
>JBAZQW010000286.1:0-2505 GCA_041645005.1 Desulfotomaculaceae bacterium
TCACTATCACCGACCTGGTGATGCCGACACGGTCGGCGATTTTACTCGCAACCAGAAGCCCCTCTTCGCCTTCCAACTGTCCGAAAATGTGCTGTACCGCGTCAAGTTCGGAATATGAAAGAGTACCCAGGGCTATCTGTACGGCCGCAAGCTTGCGCGCATCTTCCCCTATCTTATCAGCCCTGGCTCTCAGTATTTCCATACCGACAACTGTGGCTCCATATTCAGCCAGGATAAGATCTTCGTCATTAAAATGATTATCAAACCGGCCCAAGATCAGGGTTCCGAGGCGTAAACCGGCGCCGACAATGGGTATGATAGTGGTTATTTTATTATTATAACGGCAACGCTTCTCAACGAACACACAGGCGTTGTTAGTCTGGCAGAAGTTAGCGTGAGTTTTGCTGATACTCATTAAATTCTCGCTGTAATCTTCAGGAAACTCGCCTGTACCCTCAACAATATCCTTCATAATATCGCAGGTCCAGCCTTTTAAGTAAGCGTAACCCAGAACTTTACCGTTCTGGTCAAGGATATAGATACTGGCTTCTATATTTTCGCTCAAAACATTGGCAACCTCATTAAAATCAACTGTATGGCCAGCTGACTTTTGAAGCAGCTTGTTTATGTCTCGAGTTTTTTCCAGTAATACCCTCATTCTGTCCCTTCTTCCTCTTACAGAATGTATCGGCTTAAATCCTCATTCTTTACTAATTCGCCCAGTTTTTCGACAACATGTTCCTTGCTTATTTCAATCTCTTTTCCGGAGATTTCCGGCGCCTCGAATGATATATCTTCTAAAAGCTTCTCTAAAATAGTGTGCAAGCGCCTAGCACCTATGTTCTCCGTTTGTTCATTAACAGTATAAGCGATTTCCGCAATTTCTACAAGTGAATTTTGCGAAAATTTAACTATTACGCCTTCAGCGGCAAGCAGTTCAGTATACTGCTTAATAAGGGCGTTTCTTGGCTCAGTCAATATTTGTTGGAAATCTTCACGGGTCAGGCTTTCCAGTTCGACACGGATCGGGAAGCGACCCTGGAGTTCGGGTATCAGGTCGGATGGTTTTGAAGTATGAAACGCACCTGCGGCGATAAACAAAACGTGGTCTGTTCTTACCGGTCCGTATTTCGTCATAACCGTAGAGCCTTCAACTATGGGAAGAATATCCCGCTGAACTCCACCCCTTGAAACATCAGGACCATAACCCTCCCGCCCGGCAATTTTGTCTATCTCATCAAGAAATATGATACCATCTTCCTCCACCCTTTTTACTGCCGCCGAAGTTACATCATCCATATCGATCAGTTTTTGCGCTTCCTGCTGGGCCAGGATCTTGCGCCCTTCTTTTACGGTGACCTTGCGCTTGCGTTTTTTCTTTGGCAAAAAACCACCGAGCATATCTTGTAAATTAACCCCCATTTCCTCCATGCCTGAACCGGTAAACACTTCAAGCATGGGGGGCTTGCTGTCCTCAACCTCAATTTCTATAAATTCGTTTTCCATTTCGCCTCTCGCCAGTTTCTCACTGAGGATTTCCCGTTCAAATTGAACTCTTTTCACCCTCTGATCCTGGTGTGTGTCCGTTTGCTCCGTTGGTTTGGCAGTACCGAACAGCACCTCCAGAGGATTGCGCGGGGGCGCTTCCTGTACAGGGTAAGGCGCCAGGAGTTCCACCAGTTTTTCGTTGGCCAGCTTTTCAGCCCTGTCCTGTACAATTGCCAGTCTTTCCTGCTTAACCATCCGGATAGATGTTTCAACCAGGTCTCGCACCATACTCTCAACGTCCCTGCCCACATAGCCGACTTCGGTAAACTTGGTGGCTTCAACTTTTATGAAGGGCGCTTTTACCAGCCTGGCGAGCCGTCTTGCTATTTCTGTCTTGCCAACCCCCGTAGGCCCGATCATCAGAATATTTTTCGGGATGACCTCATCCCTGAAGTCCTCACTCAGCAATTTACGGCGGTAGCGGTTGCGCAGAGCTATGGCCACAGCCTTCTTGGCCTTTTTTTGACCCACTATATATTTGTCCAGCTCCTCGACAATCCGGCGCGGTGTCAAATCTTTCACTATTTTTAGCCTCCATGCATCTAGATTGAGAAATCTATAATTCTTCTACCATTATATTCTCATTGGTGTAAACGCAGATATCGGCGGCAATGGTCAGGGCTTCGCGGGCAATATCCCCGGCGCCCATACCTGTGTGTTTGGCCAGGGCCCGCGCCGCGGCAAGAGCATAAGGGCCACCGGAACCGATGGCGGCCACCCCGTCGTCCGGTTCGATAACCTCTCCGCCACCGGATATTATCAGTAAATCGTCTTTACTGGCCACGATTAGAAGAGCTTCCAGGCGTCTTAAAATTTTATCGGTACGCCACTCCTTGGCCAGCTCAACCGCGGCTCTCTGCAGATTACCGTGGTATTCTTCCAGCTTGCCCTCAAACTTATCAAACAAAGTAAAAGCATCGGCGACTGAACCGGCAAAGCCGGCGACAACTTTATCCT
>JBAZQW010000250.1:0-3377 GCA_041645005.1 Desulfotomaculaceae bacterium
CCAAAGTGACTGGTGCCAGAGTCAAACCAGACATCCATGATATCCGTCTCCTTGGTAAACTCCAGGCAGCCGCACTGCGGGCAGGCCACCCCGGAGGGCAGCAGCTCCCGCGCGGGCCTGGCAAACCAGACATCCGAGCCATACTGCCGGAAAAGACCCTGCAAATGCTTTATTGTCTTGTGGTTTATTAATTCTTTCCCACAGTCCTGGCAATAAAAGATCGGTATGGGCACACCCCAGCTGCGCTGCCGGGAAATGCACCAGTCACCCCGGTTGGCCACCATATTGTAGATGCGCTCCTCACCCCAACCCGGAATCCAGCGCACCGTCCTGATCGCATCCAGGGCTGGCTGGCGGAACCCGTCAATTGAGGCGAACCACTGCTCGGTAGCCCGGAAAAAAACAGGCTTCTTACAGCGCCAGCAGTGGGGATATTGGTGCAGCACCGTTGAGTGATGCATCAGGTGGCCACGGTTATTCAGTTCCTCAACCACCGCTTTATTCGCGTCCAGGTAAAACTGGCCGGCAAACAGTCCCCCCTCTTCGGTAAAGCGGCCTTTAGCGTCTACGGGAGATATTACCGGCAGGTTGTATTTCTTGCCGACAACAAAGTCCTCCATGCCATGTCCAGGCGCGGTATGCACACAACCGGTGCCCTGTTCAAGAGTGACGTGCTCACCCAGGATCAGCAGGGAAGCCCGGTCCGCAAAGGGGTGGCGGCACTCGATCAGCTCCAGCTCTGAGCCTTTATAATTCCCGATTACCTCCGCGTCCCGCAGGCCGGTAGCTGCAAGGAAGTTGTCTTTCAATTCCCTGGCCACCAGGTATTTGTCCTGACCACACCGCAGAAGCACGTACTCAAAATCCGGGTGCAGTGAGATAGCCACGTTGGCGGGGAGGGTCCAGGGAGTTGTGGTCCAAATTACCACGTAGGTATCTTTTTCTGAAAGAATACCTTTTCCGTTATTAACCGGAAATCTAACGTAAATGGAAGACGAGTGCTTATCCCCATACTCCACCTCGGCCTCCGCCAGGGCTGTTTCACAGGTGGCGCACCAGTAGACCGGCTTTAAACCTTTATAGATGTACCCTTTTTCCGCCATATCACCAAAAACTCCGATCTGGCGGGCTTCGTAATGTGGCATCAGGGTGAGATAAGGTTTTTCCCACAAACCCCTCACACCCAGGCGCATAAACTCCGCCCTCTGGATATCCACAAACTTTAGAGCAAAATCCTTACATTTGTTCCGGAACTCCACCGGATCTATCTCGTGGCGGTTCAAACCAAAAGCCTTGATCGCCTGCTGCTCGATTGGCAGGCCGTGCGTATCCCAGCCAGGCACATAGGGTGCGTCATAGCCTGACATGGAGTGGAATTTAACCACAATGTCTTTCAGCACTTTATTCAAAACGTGGCCAAGGTGAATATGCCCGTTGGCATAGGGAGGGCCGTCGTGCATGATGAATTTTGGGCGGCCGCTGTTCTTTTCCTGAACCTTTTGGTAAATATCAATCTGATCCCAGAATTTTAAAAACTCTGGCTCCCTTTCCGGTAGATTTCCCCTCATCGGAAAGTCGGTTTTAGGCAAATTCAAGGTTTGACTGTAGTCCATTTCTTAAAACACCTCACTTAATCATTATGTAAGATAGATCAAACAAGCTCAGGCACTGTCAAAAGTCAAGCACTACGAGGAAGACGGGGCCGAACGGGACGGAGCGTACTTGTCACCGTACGTGAGTACCTTCCGGCGACCTCTTGACAATGCTAGTTTTAAAGACACCCTATGCGTTATCAAAAGCGAATATAGCAAGGAAGATGGGAGCGGGCGGGACGGAGCGTACTTATTATCGTACGTGAGTACCCGCCCGTTCCCATCTGACGAAGCTAGATGAAGCTTTTCATAACGCACAAAATCCCGTCCTTTAAGGGACGGGATTACCCGCGGTACCACCCTAACTGCCGGCAGCGGCCACATTGCCTTATGGCAATGGCCAACCAGCCAAACCACCTAAAGTCGCCTTATAACGACGGCGAACCGGCCAAGCTTACTCCCGCGTAAAGGTTTCAGCCAGCGCCTCCCGGGTGATTTTCAACGGTATTGACGTGCCCGGCTCTCACCTTTTCCGGGCTCTCTTAAGCGTTTTATCGCCGTTTACTCTTCCCGCTCACAGGCTTTATATATGTATTAACAAGCAATATTATATAAAAAAGCTAAGTTGTAGTCAACAAAAGTAAACATACCACCCCAAATTATCTCATTTTTAAAGGGGGCACTCTGACCAATGCTTTCATCAAAAAGCTGGGGGAATCTCCCCATTGGAAGCGCTGCTAATTCATTTCCGATGTTCGATTGAAATCGAACCTACTATTTTCATTCTGTTATTGGCGCCGCTTTTGCGGCACTACTCCCCACATGCCGTAGAAAACACCTGCGCAACTCTTTGAGCGCTTACACCTGCCACTTTTATCAGTTTATTGCGGCTGGTTTGTCCGGATACTATTTCGATCCGGGCCCGGGGCACCGACAAAACTTCGGCCAGAAAAGCCCGGCAGGCCTCGTTAGCCTTGCCCTCAAGAGGCGCCGCGGTCAGGCGGATTTTGACAGCGTCATCATAATAGCCAACAATCTGATTTTTAGATGAACGGGGCAGCACCCTCACTTTAAAAAAAACACCACCGCTCTCTTCTTTGATGTTAAGCAATACCCTAAAACCCCCGTATTATTTAATACTTTGGCAAGATCTCCAATACTCTTGCCAGATCATTCACCAGGTCAACCAAATGGTCGCACCCCGCGTCGCCGCCTATCATACCTGCGATTTGCTTCTTGCTGAGGTTGGTGAAAGCAGCGCCTGACAGCCGACCCAACGAGGCCGCGTTCTCGAAACAGACCCGGTCAGGCGCCCTGAGAAAGTTTCCGGCGCATTCCGTCACTATACCGTCCTCACTAAGGTTAAGCCGCACATTCATCTCATGAAAGGAGTCGCTAAAAACACCAAACGCAGCCAACCCCCCGCCAGCCTTAAAAACCGAACAATTTTTAGCGCGGCTATAAAGGCTTGCTCCAGGGCAGTGGCCGCCAACATACTCGGACCACCTGCGCGTGACACGGTGTAGATTGCTGTAATAACGGCAAGAGTTGAGATACGCTTTTTCCCAGTGGGCGCCGTAACTCTCCGGTGTCCCATAGCCCCTTTCAACATATAAAAAAGTTTCAGCCTGGATAATACCCCTGATACACTCCGCGAACAATTCCCTGGCCAACCCCCCGGCCTCGTCACCCGCCGCCCGGCGCAGATCTCCACCGGCGTTAAAATATGCCGTTACTCCTTTGAGCTCGCGCACATCTCTCCCGCCATTCAACAAACCTCCGGGG
>JBAZQW010000251.1:0-3298 GCA_041645005.1 Desulfotomaculaceae bacterium
AAATAGTATTTTAGCCTGCTAATCCGGAGGATATCGATCAATGTGTCCTTAAGTATCACAATGAGCTTTTGCTATTCCATGCGGTTACCCCAAAAGCATCTATTTTAAGTTAATCCCTGTCCCATATGTATACTTCTTCCATAACTCACCCTGTTCTCCTCCCAACATTCGCCAAAATTATTAAATATTTTAAATTGATAACAACCTCCGCTTTTATTGCCTTTGCGCATATTTTTAATCGCATAACAAATACTACTAAAAAGCGACGAGGTGATTAAAAGTGGCACTATTAGGTAACCCGTTTGTTGCCAATGTACCGCGTCAATTATCTGCGGAAGAAATTGTCCAGGCTTTACGTGTTGACCTGGCAGGCGAACTGGAAGCGATCATCGGATACGAGGCCCATGCTATGGCTACATCCGACGAGAGGGTAAAAAAGGTGCTTCATCATATTGCTGATGAAGAAAGGCAACATGTCGGTGAACTGCAGCAGTTGATTTTTCTATTAAATCCTCACGAACAGCAGTATGTGGAGAAAGGGAGACAGGAGATTATCCAGCAACAATCTCAAGGTTTTAGCTCGCCCATGCAATGAGCTAACTTTAAAAACCCGGCTGAAACCCGGGTTTTTACTTATTAAATTGGCGGTGTATCCCGTTAACCTGTCTAACCACCGTATTTAGGGAAATATTTGCTGACTGTTTCCTGGACATCTTTTAACCAGTGCTGTCTTTGTTCCAGCGTGCTGTTTGCCATAACGCTGTACATCTTTCTATGAAAATTTTTGATGCCGCACAAATTAAAAATACAGTGTTTCCAAATAGCCTCGAGCGGGTCCCCGAAAACTCTCAGTTCCCTTTCCACAGGTGTATCTGATGTATTGAATACCAGGGCTGCTTTTGCCTTTAGCAAGCCAACCGGAACCCCTTCGCCGCCGTCACCTTCAGAGAAGGCGTAGGCCACTCCGGCACGTATAACCCGGTCAACCCAGCCCTTTAAAACAGCCGGAGGCTGGCCCCACCAGTTGGGATGAACGATAATAATTCCAGCCGCGCCGGAAATCTCATCGCAATGCTTGCTGACAACCGGATCTAATGCAGCCCCTCTTTTGATTTCAGCATGCGACAGGACCGGATCAAATCTTTCCTGGTAAAGGTCATGAAAAACAACAATATATCCGTTGTTTTGTAAAGTCCGAATAGTTATATCCGCAATAGCGTAATTGAAACTGTCATTGCTGGGATGTGCGAGAATGACTGAAACTTTCATTGTCCAACTCCTGATTTTCATAGCGTTAACTCCTATTTCCTGCCACCAACTGTTGTAATACTTCAGCCATTAGTTTACGAAATAATCTTTTACAATCTCTTTCTCCAAATACTCCCATAACCCTTGTGTTAATTCAACAAATCGGACCATTTCGACAACTGGCACACTTTTCTATTGACTCTGACGTAACGTCATAGTTTATCATAAAACTAGAGGTGATTAAATGCCGTACAAAATCAAAGAAGTTGCAGACATGGTTGGAGTTACCGTGCGCACACTTCATCATTATGACCAGACCGGCCTGCTGAAGCCCGGGTCAGTGACCACGGCAGGGTACAGACTTTATTCGGGTTATGACCTTGAAAGGCTGCAGCAAATTTTATTCTTTAAAGAACTTGGGTTTAAACTGCATGAGATTAAAGGAATCCTGGACAGCCCGGGGTTTGACCGGAGCCAGGCATTAAATTCCCAGAAGAAACTGCTGATTGAGAAGAAGAAAAGATTGGAAGCGATCATCGGCTTAGTGGAGCAAACACTGGATTCAATTGAAGGAGGAATCACCATGGCTAAAAAAGAAATGTTCCAGGCTTTTGACATGTCTGAAATTGAAAAACATCAACAGCAGTATGCTGAAGAAACAAAGCAGAAATATGGCCACACTGAGGCCTACAAAGAAAGTCAGAAAAGAACCGCAGCTTACTCTAAGGATGATTGGGCTGCTATTCAGGCCAGGGGCAATAAAATTTATCAAAACATCGCGGAATTCATGGATAAAAGTCCGGCGGACCCGCAGGTTCAAAGTGCGATTGGCGAGTGGAGACAGCACATTACCGACAGCTTTTATAACTGTACCCTGGAGATTTTCAGAGGACTCGGTGATTTATATGTCCAGGATGAACGTTTCACCACCACTATCGACAAGGTAAAGCCCGGCCTGGCCAGATTCATGAGCAAAGCTATGCACCTGTACTGCGATAGTAATAAAAAATAAGTCCTGTAAGGGCCTTTTTTAAAGTCACTCATCTAACGAACTAAAATCCAGAGTTGAAAAATAATCGCCTAATGTCTCCGCCCTGCGAATGAGTTTCACTTCTCCGTTTGGCCTCAGCAATAGCTCCGCGGACCTTAGTTTACCGTTATAGTTAAACCCCATCGCGTGTCCATGGGCGCCGGAATCATGGATTACCACAATATCGCCCGGCTCAATCTCCGGCAAATTGCGGTCAATGGCGAACTTGTCATTGTTCTCGCATAACGAACCGGTTACATCGTATATATGGTCATGCGGCCAGTCTTCTTTCCCCAGCACGGTGATGTGATGGTACGCGCCATATAAGGCGGGACGCATCAGGTTGGCCATACAGGCGTCCAAACCGATATAGCTCTTATAGATCTCTTTTTTGTGGAGAACCTTGCTGACTAAACAGCCAAAAGGTCCGGTAATCATCCGGCCCAATTCCATGGTAATCCTTACCGGATCTAAACCCCGGCCTTTTATTTTTTCTTCGTAAGTTCTTTTGATTTCCCTCGATAGAAGGTTTAAATCCACCCTCTTTTCCTCAGGCCGGTAGGGAATACCGATACCACCGCCAAAATTGACGAACTCAATTTTTATCCCGGTAGTTTGGTAAATTTCCAGCACTAAATCAAAGAGCATTTCCGCGGTGGCAATGTAACTGTAGGGGTCCAACTCATTGGAAACCACCATGGTATGAAGGCCGAACCTCTTGACCCCCATTTCCTGTACCATGCCATAACCTTCTATGAGTTGTTTCCGGGTAAAACCGTATTTGGCCTCCTGGGGCAAACCAATGATCGAGTTGCCGTCGCGCAGGGGACCGGGATTATAACGGAAAGAAATCAATTCCGGCAAGCCCGCATGCTGTTCCAGGTATTCAATATGGCTGATATCATCAAGATTAATAACAGCCCCCAGTTCTTTCGCCTTGATAAACTCATGGGCCGGGGTGTTATTGGAAGAAAACATGATGTCCTCCCCCGTAATACCCACCTTCTCCGCCAGAACCAA
>JBAZQW010000252.1:0-3289 GCA_041645005.1 Desulfotomaculaceae bacterium
ATGCAGGTGCTGTATCATTCTCCTTTTGAAACAGGATCTGGTCTGCAAAGCCAAGCTCCACTGCCTTTTTAGCGTTGAACCAGCTCTCCGCGTCCATAAGGTGCGACAGCCTGGCTCTTGAAAGCCCTGTCTTCAACTCGTAGGCGTTGATGATGCTCTCCTTGACCTCGCCTAACATAGCAATGGCTTTTTCCATTTCCTCCGTGTCGCCGAATGCTATGGTCATGGGATTGTGGATCATCAGCATGGACACCGGCGACATGAACACCTCGCCGCCTGCCATAACAATTACCGAGGCAGCGCTGGCCGCTATTCCATCGATTTTGACTTTGACCTTTCCCGAATAATCCATCAGCATGTTGTAGATTTGACTGGCAGCAAAAACATCACCACCTGGAGAGTTGATCCAGATGGTGATGTCGCCGCTTTCGCTTGATAACTCTGCTTTGAATTGTTTGGGGGTTATCTCATCGCCAAACCAGGTCTCCTCGGCAATGGCTCCATCAAGATAGAGGGTTCTGCCGTCCTCGTTCTTGACCCAATTCCAAAACTTTTTCTTCAAGGTTTCCCACCTCCGTTCCCGCTTTATTTTTAATGGCAAACACCCCGGCATCGGCGAGTTTGGTCATGTTGCCGTTGATGAGGTACAGATCGCCGCCTAGTTCCTCGGGAATCCGGTTTAGATTCTCCAGCTCCCGGATGTCGTTTGAAGACATCCAGCCGTTTTGCCGACCAACCGCATAGCCGTTCATCCGGCTCTGGTAGTCGCCCCGCAGCAGCCCGTCCACATTGAATTTGATGAAGAAATATCTCTTTTCAGCCGTGGACAGCAGCGCCCTTTGCATGGCCTGTTCCCAGCGGGTTACCCAGGGATCCAGCGTGTACATGACAAACTCTAATGATTGCTGCTCAATATTAGAAAAGCTAGACTTCTCAAGGTCGCCGATCATATGCGGCGGTATCCTGAAAATTCTAGCTATCTCATTGATTTGGAATTTGCGGGTTTCTAAAAACTGTGCCTGCTCCGGCGGTATGCCAATGGGCTGAAACTTCATACCCTCCTCCAGCACAGCCACACGATGCGCGTTGCTGCTGCCCTGATAGACAGCGTTCCAGCTTTCCCGGATTCTAGCCGGGTCTTTCACAACTCCGGGATGTTCAAGCACACCTCCTGGACTTGCCCCATTAGCAAAGAACTTAGCGCCATACTCCTCTGTGGCAATTGCCATACCGATAGCATTTTTAGCCATGGCGATAGGCGAGTATCCTACCAGTCCATCAAAGCCAAGCCCTGGGATGTGCAGCACCTCTTCCTTTCGAAGGATGGCCGTTCCAGTATCCTTTTGATACTCGTAGAAGAGCTCTCCGGTGGAGGTTCGGTCTACAGTCGTTCGGTCCGGCAGCAGCGGATACAGTGCCAGCACATTGCCTCGGCCATCCCGAATGATCTGGGCATAGGCATTGCCCCATAATAAAAGATGACTCATTAGTGTTTCTCGGAACACGAATGAAGTCATCTCCGGATTGGGCTCGTCATGGAGCAGATAATACAGTTGATGGTCAATTGCTTTTTCCTTGCCTCCTGCAGTGTACTTGTAGGTTTGAAGCGGCAGGCTCGCCACGGTTTCAGCCAGGATTCTGACGCAGGCATAAACCGCTGTGGTCTGCATCGCTGTACGTTCATTGACTGTTTTACCGCTTGCGGTGCTGCCGAAAAAAAAGCTGTAGGTGCTGCCAAGCAGGCTGTTGGCCACAGGCCTGTCTCTTGACTTGAAAAATCTGTTTAGTAATGGGATTTGCATCTTATCACCATCCTTTCACCAAAAAGGGTATGAAAAAAGCACCTGCGCTAAGCAGATGCCTTCACAATATTTCCACTATCATTATATCCCAATAATTGCTTCGCACTAAAGTACTGTTTCGTTTTTTAGATCATTGATTGTTTGTTTTGCTTTTTTTAGTAGATTCTTTGCGTTTATCAGCTGTGTATTATCGTTTTCACTCAAGGGTTTGAATAGATCTCCATTATTGAATACCCTGTTACTTCCAGATGGATGGGGTATCGAGATTAATCTAACATTTGAATTGAAATAGCAACTCTCCTCCCAATATTCTTCGAGATTAAGTGTCGTCCCCAAAAATATTATCAGTTTTAACGATGAGCTGATTTGAAAACGATTAAATAGGCAGCCAGGCTCCCCTTCCCTGATTTCATTCAATGCCGTCCTGCTTGGCTGTTGGCTGTCGTTGTCTCGCAGTATTGCACAATTGCAGGCTTGGGTCAGTTGTATACCACATACTTCGCTTGCGATTTCATCATTGAAGAGTTTATACCAGTAATCTTTGTTGTTTTTTTCCTTTTGTGCTCGGTCCCAATATTCGTTTATGTCGGCAAGGTAGTTAAATAAATCTATTTCATCAAGACATTTGAACAGATTTTCACGCATATTTGAATATATGCTTTCACGAGCCGCCTTTTCAAACAGCACCCTGCTTCTAATCGCATTGAGAAACATTCTCCATGTACCGTTTCCGGGAGTTATACCGCAAATAATAACCGTCGGTTCTTGAATATTATTTCCTACAGGCGCATATTCAAGCCGATAGTTGATGCCTTCTTTTTGGGCTTCTAGCGTTTTTATGCTTGTATTATGATTTTCTTTATCAGCAAGCATTTCTATTGCAATCTGTCCACTGTTTAATTTGCATTTACTTAGACACTCCGTAGTATTTCACCTCACAGTAAAATTGCTTGATTCTGAATATTATACATCCATCTATTTACAATATCAACAATCCTCTGTCATCGTAAACCGATATGCTCTGGTTCCCGCCATGCCGGATGGCCCTGTCAAGCGCCATGATTGTCGCAACCGCGCCGTCAATCCTCTCGGTGGACTTTTCCTTATCAGCCTTTATGTTTCCGGCAGGGTCGGTCCTTACAAAAATGTTGTCCATCATCCAACGAAGTGCCGGATGCCCGCCATGAGCCAGCTTTTCCTCAAGGGTCAGCTTCATCAGCTCCTTGGTTGGCGGCGACATATCCTTGAAGCCTTGGCCAAAGGGAACAACTGTAAAGCCCAAGCCCTCAAGGTTCTGTGTCATCTGCACAGCACCCCAGCGGTCAAAGGCGATTTCCTTGATGTTGTATTTCATGCCAAGTTCCTCGATAAAGCTTTCAATATATCCGTAATGCACCACATTGCCCTCTGTCGTCTTGATGAAGCCTTGCTTCTCCCAAACATCGTAGGGTACGTGGTCTCTTCTGACCCGGAGCTCGATGCTGTCC
>JBAZQW010000253.1:0-3273 GCA_041645005.1 Desulfotomaculaceae bacterium
GATTTTTGTAAAAATTAAAATCTCATTTTTTGCCGGGTTTTTAGCTGCGCTGCCGATTATTTTATGGCAGCTCTGGAGCTTTATCATTCCCGCTCTAAAAAAGAAGGAGAGGTTATCTTTTTCTTTTTTCGTTTTGATCTCTTTTCTTTGCTTTGTAGGCGGGGTGGCCTTCGGATTTTTTGGCGTTTACCGTTACGGTGTCACATTTTTGCTACAGTTTGCCGGCCCTACCCTGGCGCCGATGCTGACGATTGATAAATATATCTCTTTTACAATTTCTTTTCTCCTGCCCTTCGGCATAATTTTTGAATTTCCATTAGTAAGCTATTTTCTGGCCAAACTGGAGATTGTAAGTTACGCGTTCTTCGCCAAAAACCGGCGTTACGCGATCCTGGCGGTTATAGTTATATCCGCCGTGATTACCCCTACCCCCGACATCATTACCTGTTTAATTGTCAGCGGACCCATGTACCTGCTTTTTGAAGCAAGCGTGCTGGTGGTGCGGATTGTTGAGAGAGGCATAGCCCGCAGAAAACGCCGGGAGCAAGCGGCTGAAATGGCTGATGCGCAGCCACTGTAGCCACTTTTATACCAGATAGAAAGAGGCCGGTTTAGTGAAGGGAAAAGTTAATCGACGGGATTTCTTTAAATTACTGCGACTGCAAACTGATTGTGCACTCCGAAGGAGGTCGCGTAATCCAGGTTGAGAGATTTACGGACAAGCCTGGCAACGACGGCTTTACCTGCCGCAAAAGTATAGACATGGACAAAGTCAATACCTATGAATAGAAACGGCTTTATAACCACATTTTAAATACTTCCAGTAATATCCTGTAAGTTTTTAAAATTTCCTTGTTTTCAAAGAAATTATTATTCTTATTTGCAGGTAAATAAATGAGTATACAGAATTAAATAAATTAAATAATTCACAGGCTACTCATATAATTGCTTAATGGCTTGATTTTTTCATTAAATCTTAAACAATTGATGTAGCCGAAGGATTAAAGTTTTTATAGAAAAGGAAGGAGGAAAGCGCGAAGTAGATATTTACAGAGGAGAGGGTAAAAATATTTTTCCAGTAATCTAATCTTAAACATCTCCGAACCTGGCGATCTAAAGCTTTGAAGCTATGATTTCCAGGTCGTTAGGGTATATAGGGAAACCGGTATGCCTCCCAGACTTGGAAAGGAGATCAACGAGATGACTGAGAACGCGCACTTTTATGTCAAAGGAGGTCAGGTTTGTGATGCAAAAAGTCAGTCGTCGCGATTTTTTGAAGTACTTCGGTCTGGGCACTGCCGGAACAGCACTTCTGGGAGGTGCGAGCGCTGTGCCGGCTTTTGCCAGCACGGCGGTAGACAAGCTACCCACTTTTGAAATGGGTCCCCTTAAAATATCAAAAGCAAAAGAGACTGCTTCCGTGTGCGCATTTTGCGGAGTCGGCTGCGGTCTGATTGTCTATGCCGATGAAAAAGGGGAAAGAGTACTTCATATCGAAGGCGACCCGGATAATCCCAACAACGAAGGCTCCATGTGCTGCAAAGGTATCGCTCTTGGTGACGCCAACACTATAGTTGACAAAAAACGCAAAAGGGTCGTCAACGACCGCAGGCTCATGGATGTACTGTACCGCGCTCCCAATAGTACAAAATGGGAAAAGAAAAGCTGGGACTGGGCGCTAACTGAAATTGCCAAAAGGGTAAAGGATACAAGAGATGCAACCTTCGAAGAAAAGGACGCTAAAGGTGTTACTGTAAACCGCACCCAGGCTATCGCCCATATCGGCAGCGCGTCCTGTGACAACGAAGAAAACTACCTCTTCCAAAAAATGCAGCGTGCCATGGGCGTCATTAACATGGACCACCACGCCCGCCTCTGACACTCCTCCACTGTGGCCGGTCTTGGCCAAACATTCGGCAGGGGTGTAATGACAAACAGCTTCCCGGACTACCAGAATTCGGACGTATTTTTAATTATCGGCGCCAACCCCGCGGAAAACCACCCGCAGATCATGAGACACCTTGGTATAGCTGTGGGCAAAAGAGGCGCGAAGGTGATCGTGGCCGATCCCAGATTCACCAAAACGGCTGCAAAAGCTGATATTTTCGCGCCGCTTCGCCCTGGCACTGACATCGCCTTCCTTTACGGCATCATGAATTATGCTATTCAAAACGGACTTTATTTCTATGATTACGTCCTTAACTATACCAACGCTTCCTACCTGGTCAGCCCGGACTACGCCTTAGTTGACGGCGCCTTTACCGGTCTGACTGAGAAGGACGGCAAGTTTTCTTATAATACTGCCAGCTGGGCGTATCAGAAGGACGGGGACGTCATTAAGAAGGACCCAACCCTTCAGGATCCCCTTTGCGTATTTCAAATCCTCAAGAAACACGTCGCCCGCTATGATATCAAGACCGTCTGCCGCATCACGGGTACCTCGGAAGACACATACAAAAAAGTGTGCGACCTGTATTGTTCAACCGGCAAGCCTGATAAAGCCGGCAACCTGATTTACGCCATGGGCATCACCCAGCACACTTACGGCAGCCAGAACGTACGGGCGACAGCCATGCTGCAGCTGCTGCTGGGCAACATCGGCATCGCCGGCGGCGGCGTCAACGCCCAGCGGGGCGAGTCAAACGTGCAGGGGTCCACAGACCAGGGTATCCTTTACCACCTGTTGACAGGCTATCTTGGAGCTGTGAACGCCGCAGCGCATACAAACCTTAAGGAATACCTTGAAAAAGAAACGCCCAAGACAAGCTTCTGGACCAACAAGCCCAAGTTCCTGGTCAGCATGCTGAAAGCATGGTACGGGGCCAAGGCTACCAAGGAAAACGACTTCTGTTTCGATTACATCCCCAAGCACACCGGCGGTGACCATTCCCACATGGCGATTTTTGAAAAAATGGCCGCTGGGAGTATTAAAGGCTACTTCGCCTGGGGCCAGAACCCTGCGGTAGGAGGGCCCAATTCAACTGTGGCCCGCAAGGCGCTGGAAAACCTGGACTGGATGGTAGGCGTTGATTTATTCGAAACTGAGACAGTGTCTTTCTGGAAACGGCCAGGCGCCAACCCGGCAAATATCAAGACCGAGGTCTTCCTGCTGCCGACCGCCTTCTCCTATGAAAAGGAAGGGACTGTGGCCAACAGCTCGCGCTGGATCCAATGGCGCTGGAAAGCGGTTGAGCCGCCCGGAGAGGCTAAGAGCGATCTCTGGATCGCCTATGAAATATTCAAAGCTGTACGCAACGCGTACAAGGCCGGCGG
>JBAZQW010000255.1:0-3174 GCA_041645005.1 Desulfotomaculaceae bacterium
GGCATGGACCCGGCCAGAGCGCTTTCCATATCAGCGACCGGTATGTCCCTGGTAAGTTCCATATCTGCAAATTCGGCTTCGCCCGCCGTCCCCACGGACAGCGGCGCTGCAAACGACATTTTAGGGTGAGGGTTGAATCCCTGCGTGTAGGCAACTGGCAGCCCTCCCCGCCTTGCCGCTCGATCAAAAACCCTGAGCAGATCAAGATGGGAGATATACCTGGCAGGACCTTCCTTGGCGTATATTATCCTATACCTAAACATCCCGCTCACTCCCGGCTAAAACAGGTTCAATTTCGAGAGCGCCGCATAACCCGCAGCCAGGACAGGAACCCGTGCGGCAATCCCCAGTGGTTATACCTTCCATAGCCCGCTGGTGCTCGAGGGCAAGATAACGCTTGGAAAACCCGGGATTGATATGGTCCCATGGCAGGGGATCGCTATAGTCGTAGCGGCGGTAGGCGTACCATGCCGGGTCAAGTCCGGCCAACTTGAAGGCTTTCAGCCACTGTTCAAGGTTAAAGTGCTCCGACCAGCCGTCAAATTTGCAGCCAAGCTCAAAAGCTTTGCTCAGAACCTGCCCCAGGCGCCGGTCACCCCTGGCGAAAACCGCCTCAATATAGCTTACTCCAGCGTCATGGTAGTTCAGCGTCAAACCCCTGTCCCGCATCATCCCAGACAGATATGCCTGCTTTTCTTTCAGAGTACCGTACGGTGCTTGCGGCTCCCATTGGAACGCTGTATGGGCTTTGGGAACAAAGGAAGAGACACTTACCGTCACCTTAAGGCGACCGCGCGGAATACCAGCTTTCTTGCCTAGGGCTAAAACCTCCCTGGCCAGCCGGTTAATCCCGTCCAGGTCCTCAACTGATTCAGTGGGTAGTCCGATCATAAAATATAATTTTACTGACCGCCAGCCCTCCCGGAAAGCAGCTCCGGCCGCAACCATCAAGTCATCCTCCGTAACACCCTTGTTAATGACATCCCTCAGGCGCTGGGTGCCGGCTTCAGGAGCGAAGGTAAGACTGGAACGGCGCACCCGCTGTACCTCCTTGGCGAGATCCACCGAGAATTGATCCGCCCGCAGCGACGGCAGGGACACGCTTACCCCGCTGGCGGCATGTTCGTCCACAAGAGCTTTTATAACTCCCTGAACCGGCGTGTAATCGCTGGTACTTAGAGACACCAGGGAAAGCTCATCATAACCGGTGTTTCTTACCAGTTCGGCGGCCTGCCGGAGTACCGTCCCGCGCTCTTTCTCCCGCACCGGACGATAAATCATACCCGCCTGGCAGAAACGGCAGCCGCGGGTACAGCCTCGCAGAACCTCGATCATCATCCGGTCATGCACAACTTCGGTGGACGGCACCACCGGCCTTAATGGAAACGGAACATGGTCAATATCTTTTATAACTCTCTTAACCACTCTTTCCGGCACACTTTCGTCAGCCGGAGCGATCCTTAAAAAAGCGCCGTCCTCCCCGTAATGAACATGGTAAAATGAAGGAACATACACACCCGGAATCTCAGTTGTTTTGAGCAAAAGCTCTCTTTTTGATAATTTTTTCTGTTTTCCTCCGGCGATAACATCTAAAAGCTCATTGATTACCTCTTCTCCCTCTCCTATCACAAAGAGGTCAATAAAGTCAGCCAGCGGCTCGGGATTGAAAGCGCAGGGACCTCCCGCTATGATCAAGGGGTATTCCCCGTCTCTACTTTCGGAACGCAAAGGGATTCCGGCCAGGTCCAGCATGTAAAGGATATTTGAAAAGCTCAACTCATACTGGAGAGTGAAAGCCACCACGTTAAAATCCCTTAGCGGCCGCTGTGACTCCAGGGTAAACAGGGAAATTCCATGTTCCCGCATTTTTTCCGCCATATCAGGCCACGGGGCAAACACCCTCTCCATTAAAGCATCAGGCCGGCTGTTGACAATCCCGTATAAAATCTGAAGTCCGAGGTGAGACATACCCACCTCATAAACATCAGGAAAGGCAAAGGCAACTTTCAAATCAACCTCGCCCCAGTTTTTATGAACAGCGTTCCACTCGCCACCCGCATACCGGGCGGGCTTTCTCACTAAAGGTAAAACTTGATCCATCAAATCCATATTGTTCTTTCTCCCCCAGAACAGGGCTATACCGAATATTATAGTATAACCCAAAAATAACGGAAAAATATTCCTCACAGATATTATACAACAGGGCGAACAAACCTGCATTATTAAGATACTGGATGTGGGAAATGGGAAATGGGAAGTGGGAAGTGGGAAGTGGGACGTGGGACGTGGGACGTGGGAATGAAAGATATCCTTAAGGGGCAAGGACTAAAAAGAAATGCAGGATATTGAAGGAAAGGTCTTCCTGGTGTCAAAATAGATAAACCTATTTCCTGCAAAGTTAGCATTGATCCTTGCTAAAAGACTTGGGAAAAGGGTAGAAGAATTGTTTTACATTGAGGAGGAAAACCATGAAAAAAAATAACGCAGTGGAAAAAGACGAAAGAACGGTTGCCGTGGAAAACGCCGGCAATTCTCTTGGATACAAGGTGTTGTTATACGCGGTATTATTAGATGGTATGTACAGATCCTTAATTATGAGAGAGGCTGTTTGGGATTTGCTAGGCATTGTTATTTTCAGTAGTTTGGTAGGAACAGTATATCAGTCACGGTATAAAGCACTACCGCCGACTTGGGCTAGAACTGCTCTAATATGTATTGCGATTTCAGCAGTTGTTGCAATCGTTCTCGCATCACTATTATCAAGGTTTTGGTAGGCAGTTAAAGAACTATTTGCTTTTATTCAGGCTACCTATAGGGACATCTACCCCTTCGGTCAAAAGCGCGTCAATAATCTGGGTTTCGCTTACCACACCCTGATACTGCCAGTTCCGGTCCAGAACTAGAACGACGTGAAAGCGCTGGGGGATAAAAGAGCGTATTACATCCCCCAGCCGGACTGTATCCAGTGAAACAAGAGGTTCGCCGGGTAATACCCCCGCGGCGGCTAGTTCTTCTTTTTTCTGCGTCAGGTGCCTTATGAAATGGAAAGGCGCCAGACTCTTTTCACGGGTGGCGGCATAGAGAAGAAAGAAACCGGTAATCAGGACGTCCAGGCCGGTCAGACCAACCGCCAGCCCTGCGGATCCCCCCAGTACAATTAAAACACCCCAGAAC
>JBAZQW010000256.1:0-3142 GCA_041645005.1 Desulfotomaculaceae bacterium
AGGTCCAGATCTTTGGCGTTTTTGTTGAAATAAGTTTTGGCGGCTGCTTCAATACCGTAGGCACCCTGCCCAAAATAAATCTGGTTTAAGTACATGCCCAGTATTTCATTCTTTGTATATTTTCTCTCCAGTTGAATTGTTATAATCAGCTCTTCAATTTTTCGTCTGAGCGTCCGGCGGGGCTCTAGATAAAGGTTTTTGGCCAACTGCTGGGTAATGGTGCTGCCGCCTTCAACAACAGCACCGGCCTTGATGTTATGGAAAATCGCCCTGGCCACACCTATGGGATCAATACCGTGGTGTGAGTAAAACCTGGCATCTTCAATGGCTATAATCGCCTTCTGCAGATGAGGTGAAACATTCTCCAGGGGAACCGGTATCCGGTTTTCCTGGCTGATGATGGTGATCAGCGCGCCATTTGCATCTAAAATTTTTGATGCCGCAGGGATTTCCAGATTCGCATATGGACTCGCGGAACAGCCCGCGGATATCGCTGCAAGGAACAGAAACACCGCGGTTATAACTTTTCTGGGATGGCTCATTTAACGCCTCACCCGCCGTATTTTAGACTAAGTAATTATTGGCATTATTATCTCCGCTATTTCAGTCCCTATGCCGCTTGACTATTCCGGTGGCCATGAATATGTTATGATGAAAAGGATAATCACACAAAAATAAAGTAGGTGCTTTTTTGGAAACATTTGCTCTGGTTGGCCCCAGCGGCACCGGTAAAAGCCACCGTGCCACTAACATTGCGCACCAGCTTGAGGCTCAAGTGATTATAGATGACGGACTGCTGATCCAGGGCAACCGCATTCTGGCGGGGACTTCCGCCAAACGCCAGCCTACCAGGATTGGCGCGATAAAATCCGCGCTTTTTATGGATGAAAAGCAGGTTCAAGAAATTAAAGAAGCCCTTCTGAATCTAGAGCCCAAAAGGATTTTGATTTTAGGGACTTCAGATGAGATGGCTCATAAGATCACCGCCAGGCTGGGACTGCCTGCCCTTTCAAAGATACTTAACATCGAAGATGTGGCCAGTGAGAAGGAAATCAGGAAGGCACGCTTTCTCCGCTCCCAGTTCAGCAAACACGTCATACCCGCTCCAACTCTCGAAGTTAAAAGAAGTTTTCCTGGCACACTGGTCGACCCACTTCAGGTTTTTCTGCGCAAGAAAGGCGTAACGGGGAAAAAGGACTGGCTGGAACAGTCAGTTGTGCGTCCGACATTTACTTATCACGGCAAGCTGTCAATTTCCAACAGCGCCCTTGGCGCCATTGCGGGTCACGCCGCCGTCCTGGTACAAGGAGTGAGCCTCTCCGGAAAAATTAATGTTATTGTTGAGCAGGAGGGCATTGTGACAATTGACATAGCGCCCACACTCACCTTCGGCTACCCTCTTCATCTAGTCGCGGCGGAGATTCAGTACAGGGTTAAACAGGCTGTGGAGGAAATGACAGGACTGCAAGTCAAGATGGTTAATGTTCAGGTTAAGGGATTAAGTCTCGCGGAAGAAACAAAAGAGGCGACCGTTTAGTCTGCCGTGTTGGAGTTATTCCATTGGCATTCCATTGGGTACATTCCTCGGTCCTCAGAGACAGGCATCGGGGACATTCCTCGGCCCTCAGAGACAGGCTCCAAATAGAGGTGTGTCCCCTTTCCTTTAATAGAGGTGTGTCCCCTTTCCTTTGATAGAGGTGTGTCCCCTTTCACTCTGACGATGCTGTCCCTTTCATTTTAATGTAATGTCTCCCTATTCTCTGACGAAGGGGTGTCCATTCCTTCCCGGTATCCCCCGTTCCTGGCACACCCTAGAAATTGTTTTTCTGTTACAAGTGAGACAAAAGAAGTGAGACAAGAGAACCCTCCTCTTGTCTCATTTTAGTTGCAGGTCTTAGGCTGTAGGCCGTTTTAGTCGTGAGATATGAAAACTCACATTTCCCACGTCCTTATTTTTTGCTTACGGCTTACGGCTTACGACTTCTTTAACCGTTTGTCTCACTTGTTTAAAGGCTGGTGGCAAATACGTGATTTCCTATCTTTGTAATTACCGGCAGTGTTTTAATCCACTGGTCCCTGCTTATTTCGGGATTATAGAAAAACAGGGCGCCTTTTGTTGGATCTTTGCCGGATAATGCCTGCAGGGCAGCCTGAATTGATTTCTCGTCAGGCTCAAGGTTTATTGAACCGTCTCCTACCGGAGAGAACTGGTAGACACGTTTGTCTTTCTGAAAAACAACCTCCGTGATAGTTTTAGGAAAATGAGGGTTGGCCAGTCTGTTTAGAATTACAGCACCGACAGCCACCTGCCCCTCAAAACTTTCACCCCTCGCTTCAGCGTGAATCAGTCTGGCCAGGAGCATTAGCTCTTCCCTGGGGATGTTCCCACGGGACATAACTCCTTCTACAGCGGTTATTTCGGGCAGCACCAGTGTTCCCCCCGGGAAAATCAAGCTGCCTGCAAGTTTGTTTACTCTAATAAGCTCATCAAGCGCTACCCGGTATTCGCTGGCGATGTCATACAAGGTGTCCCCTTCCCGGACCGTGTAATTAATAAGTGTTGAATCGGAGCTTATAAGCTGAGTATCTAAGCCCTGGGAGCACGCTCCAACCGGCGCACAGGCGCTTGCCAGCACTACTGATATAATAGTTAGCGCAGCCAGCTTAAAGACGATCTGTAGAACATATTTACTCATTTTATCCTCCTTTCCCGATTCAAGATGGTATTTTGCGCACTAAAACGTTTTGTATGCATCCATTAATAACCACTGCATATAATTATTCTCATTTCCAGACAAAAAAATACCACTTTTAGCTAAAGTGGCTGACGAGTCAGTTAACAAACAAGTTGATTTGATCAGTTAATGGACATACATGCCGCTAACGCAGCACCCCTACGACATTTAAATTTTCATTAAAAGATAAATCTAGCGGGAATCCTTTTCTTTTCTGCGGACTGCCCTGATGTCAATGTCAACCATAAGCCTGTATGGGCTGCACATTTCCAGAAGACGGGAGGTTGTTCTTTCTCCAAGATATTCTTTAATATCATCCAGCTTTATATTGGTTGTAACAATAACAGGCAGGTGATGATTCAAACGGTAGTTGATAATTGAATATATTTTGTTCCTGGTCCATTCTG
>JBAZQW010000012.1:0-18515 GCA_041645005.1 Desulfotomaculaceae bacterium
CAAGGATGACAACTTTTCTTCAGGCAGGCTCAGAATGTCACCGGGCCAGATCAGACTGCCTGTCAGGCTGTTCACCTTCATCAGTTCAGACAGCTCTACCCGGTGTTCCCTGGCAATATCATAAAGGGTGTCGCCTTCTTTTACAGTATAACTTAAAGACCTGGAACCGGCAGCGCTTGCGTACCGGTATTCCCGCTCCTGGGCGTATAGAGCCAAAGGTGATAAAGCGACTGTTAAAAACACCGCCAGCACTATCATCCCCGGAGCTATTTTTTTAGCACATGCAATCAATACCTTTCTAAAAGCGGATAAACCGCAAGATTTATAGGTTAGACATCCCTATGCTGTAAATTATAGACAAATTATCGAAAAACAAAACACCTGGGAAGGCCGTTTCTTTTCCCAGGCGTTAAATTTCACATAAAACAAGCGGGTGTTTTTAGTGGGCCGGTGGAGGGAGATTATCCCTGTGCTCGCTGATGTCAGCAGGAGGCGGAGAGGATTTTCTTTCAGTTTCACGCCTCTCTTTCTGATCAAGAGGCAGATCTTCAAAATACGTATCAACCGGTTTGGCGCTCACGGTGCTTTCCTTTTTACCATCATCAAGCTCCTCAAAGATGTCGCTGTCATCAAGATCCATTCTCTTTATTTCTTTCTTGACCTTTTCCAGGGACTTATTTAAGCTTGTGCCAAAATCTTTGGTTTTTTGCATAGTGTTTTCCCAGAGATGGCCGGTGCTTTCCCGGACGTTTTTAATGGTTTCCTGGAGTCCCCCGTCCAGTTTGAAAGCATTTTCTACAGACTCGTTGGTAACCACGATCACATCTTTACCCATGGTGCGTATGTAGGCAATGTCTAAAAAAGCTCTACCTTTGATCACGCTGTTGATAAAGTTGCCTGAAAACTCCAACCCGGCGATGGTTCCGCTTTCAACATCAACGTAATATTCATCGACGTTTCCCAGTACAGTTCCATTCTCGGCAACGATCCTGGCGCCGGTAATTTTTATCCTTTCCCTGAGCAGCTTAACAATTTCCGGAAGTCCGGCCGCTTTCTGCACCCCAGACGATTTTTCAATGGTGATGGCGTCAGCGCCCACGCTGTGAACTTTTGAATAGGGGATAAACCGCTGTTCCTTAAACCACCCTTTTTGCTCTATGATCAACGCAGCTACCTTTTTCCCGGTGGGATCAATTATAAGTTCCCTGACGATCCCGATGTGCTGTCCCTCCTCCAGGCTGATCACAGGCATGGAGGCAAACCGTTTGCTTTTCCGCATCTTCTGGCCCCCCTTAAATTACAATAGGTTATTTAGCTAATTCATATGCCGGCCGCGGAATGTTTATGACAAATAAAGGGAATAATAAACTTAAAAAAGGGGGCGCGGGTTAAATGGAATCAGAATTGGAAGGCAGTGTAAGACTTGAAAAAACCGGCGGCAAGAACCATCAATTGAGGGAAAAGGGGATGATACCCGCCATAGTTTATGGTAAAAACCTGGGCAGTATTTCAATTGCCGTTGATGGCAAAGATCTGAAAAAAATTCTTGAAGAGGCTGGTTCTAACGCCTTGATTAACATGAAAATAAAAGATAATGGGAAAACAAAAAAGTGCAAGGTACTGGTTAAAGCGGTTCAACGCGATCCCGTGCGCCGGGATTTGATCCATGTTGATTTTCACCAGATTTCATTGAAAGACAAGGTGCATGCCGCTGTTCCGGTCCACCTGGTTGGCCTCGCGCCGGGAGTTGCCGCGGGAGGTATTTTGAACCCGCAGCTGCGGAGGGTGGAAGTGGAATGTCTGGCCACGAAAATCCCTGATGCAATAAACGTGGACATATCCAGCCTGGATATCGGGGACGTCATTACCGTAGCTGACCTGATCCTGCCGCCGGAAGTAAAAGTTTTAGAAGAACACAGTACCCCTGTTGTTAGTGTGTCGGCTGCGTCAAAAGCTGCGGCTGAAGCCGTTCCAGCCGGAGAGGCCAAGGAAGAGAAAACGGCTCAGGTTGAGGAAACCAGAGAAGAGGCCAAGTAATTTGGGACGTGAGACGTGGGTATATCCTGCATTCCTATTGGGTTATGGGACGTGAGACGTGGGAAGTGGGTATATCCTGTATTCCTATTGGGTTATGGGACGTGAGACTTGAGACGTGGGTATATTCTGTATTCCTATTAGGTCTCTGGTTGTGAGTAGTGGGAATATCGTGCTTCCCTTTGATGTTTTTGACCCTTGACACTATCTTTCAATCTCACGTCCCACGTCCAATTTCTCACGTCTCAATTCCCACGTCTCACGTCCCATATCTCACGTCCCAAATAGGCCCTTCCATCCTTAAACCCACTGGGGTAAAATAGGTGGAGATAGTTGGGAGGTGCCTTTTTTGAAATTAATAGTAGGCCTTGGCAATCCGGGCAGGGAATATGCCACCACCAGGCACAACGTGGGTTTTATGGCGATAGACCGTCTGGCTCAAAAACTTGGCCTGGCAGTGAAGAAAACAATGTTCAAGTCCCTGGTTGGTCAGGCTCAGATAGATTCTGAAAAGGTAGTGCTGGCAAAGCCCCAGACCTATATGAACCTGAGCGGGGGGGCGGTTGGCGCGCTGTCAAGATGGTACAGGCTAACGGCCGCGGACCTTATTGTCATCTTCGACGATATGGACCTGCCGCCTGGGAAACTGCGCATTCGCTTAGAGGGCGGTTCCGGCGGACATAAAGGGATGCAGTCCATTATCGAGGCGCTGGGAAATGAGAATATCACCAGGGTGAGGATAGGGATCGGTAAGCCCACAGAGCCCGGTTTTGACGGCGCTGATTACGTTCTAAGCCGCATCAGCGGGGACGACACTAAAACTGTGGAGGATTCAGTCAATCTGGCTGTTGAGGCTGTATACTGTTTGGTTCACCACGGAGTGGAACGGGCTATGAACGAATATAATAGAAAATAACGGAAATTGTCCCCAAAATATTTTTTCCGGACAGATTAGAAAGAGTCCTAAAAGGGGATATTATGGGAGGAAGGAGGCCGGAATTTGAAACTGCTGTATGTGTGTGAATGCTGTGACGCAATAATTGACGAAGTTGAACTTCCGGCCCGGTTGTCTGATGGCGCGGTGTCCGGCTTGACGGGTATAGAGCCGCAAGATATAATGAAAACAGGCAGCGAACAGGAGGATAGTGTTGTTTTAATGGCCATCTGTGACGACTGCCGGGAAACGATATACGGAGGTCCTGACAGTACCTTCTATAACGGACCCGTGCTGCATTGACTTGATCGGGATCAGACATAAAGTAATTTAGAGCTTTAACCATATGCCGTTAAAGCTCTTTTTGTGATGGGGAGAAATGGGTACAAGTCTCGGAGGACTGCTTTTATGCGTGGAATTTTAAGGCCGCTTCAATTTGCGGCGGAGTTTGAGAGTCTGCAAAGGGGACTGGAGAAAAACTTTAAACAACAGATGATCTTTGGACTTTCAGGATCCCAACGCAGCTACCTTTTTGCCGGGCTGGCCGAATTAACTTCTCCGCTCCCGGTGTTGATTGTAACACCAGGAGAGCGGGAGGCAAGTACACTTGCGGACGAAATGGCCGGACTTTTACCGGGTGTGGTAATCCGTCTTTTCCCGGTATGGCAGATTCCGCCCTACCAGATCCTGGCCCATAGTAAAGAGGTTGAAGCGCAGCGGCTGCAGGTGCTGGAAAGTCTGTTAAAAGGCGAACGGTCAGTCATTATAGCTCCCGCCGAGGCTCTCCTGAGGCGTCTGGTTCCCGCGGAGGATTTCGCCAGGCCAGTTTTGAAGCTGGCTGTAGGCGATCGGACAGACCTGGAGAGCCTGCTGCTGAGCTTACTAACCCTGGGCTATGAGCGGGTTGAACTGGTGGAGGAGCGAGGGCAGTTTGGTTTGCGCGGGGGCATTGTAGACATCTATCCGATGACCGCGCATAGACCGGTCAGGCTGGAGTTTTTTGATGACGAGTTGGACTCGATCCGCCGTTTTAACGCTGCGACTCAGAGATCTGAAGAAAACATGAGCGATGTTACCATATATCCGGCCAGAGAACTGATTGTCAGTGAGCCTGTGCGGGAAAACGCCCGGCTCGCGGTAGAAAAAGAATACAGGGTCCAGTTAAGCAAACTTGAAAAGCTCGGTGAGGCCGGGGCGGTAAAACAGCTTTATGGAAAATACCCGGAAATCATAGAAGGTTTTGCGGGATATTTTAATGGTGTTGAGCACTTCCTCCCTTATTTTAACAACAAGTATATCACCCTTTTTGATTACCTGCCGACGGATGCAGTGGTACTGGTTGACGACCCTGCCCGTGTAAAAGAGGTTATTGATGCGGTCCAGCAGGAACGGAGCATAACCTATACCGACCTGCTTGGACAGGGGAGGCTGTTGCCGTCTCAGTTGCTTGGCTATGCGGGGTGGGATAATATTCTAAAAGCGCTTGCCTGCCGCAGGGTTGTCTACTCCTCCCTGTTGCCGCGGCAACCCCAGTTCGTCAGGCCGACGAATATCGTCAACTTTCCAGGTAAAACCATGCCCAGTTTCCTTGGAAATATTGAAATGCTTGTCAGTGAGATAAAGCAGTGGCGCAAATCCGGATCCGCGGTGGTTATTTTGGTTTCCAATCACCAGCGGTCACAGCAGCTGCTCTCCGCTTTAAAAGACAACAAGATTGACGCTTTTTACGCTGGTTCCCCGGAAGGGCACGTGAGGGGCGGTAATGTGGTGCTTACCCCCGGCAACCTGGGGGGCGGTTTTGACCTGCCCGGCTGCAGGCTGGTGGTGGTCACCGAAACGGATATTTACGGACAGCGGAAAAAGGTCAGGAAAGAATGGAAGCGTACCGACCGCCTGGCCCCGTTCGTAGATATAAAAATAGGGGACCATGTGGTTCACGTGAACCACGGTATTGGGCGTTACCTTGGGGTCGCGCCATTGACTATCGAAGGTATCCAGAAGGAATACCTGCTGCTTAAATATGCCGGGGAAGATAAACTTTACGTGCCTGTGGACCAGGTGGGGCTGATTCAGAAATACCTGGGCAGTGAAGGTGAGGCTCCGCGGCTTTCCCGCCTGGGTGGCAGCGAGTGGGCCAGGGCTAAGAGCAAGGTTAAAGAAGCGGTAAGAGAAATGGCCGGAGATCTGCTGGATCTTTACGCCGCCAGGGAGACCATGAGAGGCTATGCTTTTGGTGAGGACACTGTATGGCAGAGGGAGTTTGAGGAAGCCTTTCCCTATGAGGAAACACCCGACCAGATGCGTGCCATAGAAGAGATTAAAACTGACATGGAACGGCCGAGACCGATGGACCGGCTGCTATGTGGCGATGTGGGCTATGGCAAAACGGAGGTGGCGCTGCGAGCGGCATTCAAAGCGGTGCTGGGAGGTAAGCAGGTGGCTATGCTGGCCCCTACCACCATCCTGGCCCAGCAGCATTATAACACTTTCCTGGAAAGACTCAAGGCATACCCGTTCAACGTGGAGGTTTTAAGCCGTTTCCGGACACCGCGTGAACAGCGCCAGGTCCTGCAAGGCCTGCTGCGGGGCAATGTGGATGTGGTTATTGGGACCCACCGGCTGCTGCAGGAAGATGTCCGCTTTAAGGATTTGGGCTTACTGATAGTGGATGAGGAGCAGCGCTTCGGTGTGGCGCATAAGGAACGGTTAAAAATAATGCGCAAGGACGTAGATGTGCTTACCCTTTCCGCTACCCCAATCCCCCGCACGCTGCACATGTCTCTGGTGGGAATAAGGGATACCAGCATTTTGGAGACACCGCCGGAAGACCGTTACCCGGTGCAAACCTACGTCCTGGAAGAAGAGCCTGTTTTGATCCGTGAGGCTGTCCGCCGGGAGATAGGCCGGGGCGGCCAGGCTTTTATTGTGTACAACCGGGTGCTGGACCTGGACAGGGTGGCGGCTTGGATCCAGGGACTGGTTCCCGAGGCCAGGATCGTTATGGCCCACGGCCAGATGAGAGAAGAGGAACTGGAGCAGGCCATGCTTGATTTTATGAACCGGGAGTATGACGTACTTGTCTGCACCACCATTATTGAAAACGGCATGGACCTCCCCAATGTCAATACACTTATTGTCAAAGAGTCTGGTGCGCTGGGCTTGGCCCAGCTTTACCAGCTCAGGGGGAGAGTTGGCCGCTCCAACCGCCTCGCTTACGCTTACTTTACCTTCCGCAAGGATAAAATCCTGGGGGAGGCCGCCGAAAAGCGGCTTGCGGCCATCCGTGAGTTTACCGAGCTTGGTTCCGGTTTTAAAATAGCCATGCGCGATCTGGAAATACGCGGCGCGGGTAATATTCTTGGGGCTGAGCAGCACGGCCATATTGCGGCGGTTGGCTTTGATCTATACAGCCGCCTTCTGGAAGAAGCTGTCCGGGAAGCCAGGGGTGAGGAGATCCCACGGGTGGTGGAAACCACCATTGAACTCCCGGTGGAGGCTTATATACCAGACTCATATATATCTGACACCAACCAGAAGGTGGAGATATATAAAAGGCTGGCAGGCCTGCTCTCATCAGGCGACGTGTCCGACCTGGAGGAGGAACTGGTGGATCGTTTTGGCGATTTGCCCCAGCCGGTGCAGAATTTACTGGCGGTGGCCAAGGTCAAAGTTTTAGCCGGGCGGCTTAAAGTAAAAACAATTACTCTTATGCCAGGCCAGCTGCGTTTGATCTTTGGTTCGGGTCATCCACTCACCGGGGAAGCGCTGGTGGCGGCCAGCAGGCACTACCAGAATAGAGTCAAGTTCGTAAATGCCGGGGATGAGTTTGAAATTAAACTCCGTTTTGCCGGTGAGGCCCGCAGCGACAGCAAATATTTACTCACGCAGCTGGAGGATTTTCTGGTTATGCTAGGAGGCGGAGAGAGCACAGAGCGAGTCAGTTCTATTGGCGGGACATCTGAGGTTGCCACAGGCAGGCAAATTAATTTATAATAGGTTTATGTTTAGAAAAGGGGATGAATTAGTGAGACCTAAAATTATTATTCTGCTTTTGACGCTGCTGATATTGGCGGCCATAGCAGTTGCAGGATGTGGCAAAGAAATGGTGGCTTCAGTGAACAGCGAAAAGATCTACAGGGAGGACTTATCAAAGCAGGTTGACGAGTTGAAGAAAAGCTATGAGCAGCAGGGAATTGATTTTAGCGGTGATCAAGGTAATAATATGTTGCAATCGATGGAACAGGACACCCTGGAACAGATTATCGACACCAGGATTATGCTTCAGGAAGCCAAAAAGATAGGCAAGTTAACAAAGGATCAGGTCCAGGAGAAAGTCAAACCGCTAAAGGAACAGTTTCCGTCCGATGAGGAATATCAAAAGTTTCTTGCTCAGGTGAATCTCAAGGAAGAGGAAGTCGCGTATATATTATTTTTACAGGAAGAAGTTGTTAAGGACGTTGCGCCAGCCTCAGACGAAGAGCTTAAGAAGTATTATGAGGACAATAAGGAACAGTTCAGTGAACCGGAGCAGTTCCAGGTGCGACACATTTTATTCTTTATTGATGACGGGACCAAAGGATACCCGGCTCAGCATACAGATGACGAAGCCAGGAAAATGGCTGAGGATATAATTACCCAGTTAGATCAGGGCAAGGATTTCGCCGAACTGGCCAGCCAAAAATCGGAGGACAGTACTACCAAGACCAACGGAGGTCTTTACACCTTTACCAAAGGGGAGACTGTCGAAGAATTTTCAGATGCGGCAACTGCCCTTAAAGAAGGGGAGTACACCGAAAAACCAGTCAAGACTGATTATGGTTATCATTTAATCAAGCTGGAAAAGATTATACCTGCCGCGCAGAAACCCTTTGACGAAGTGAAACAGCAAATTGCCGACCAGATGTCCGGCCAGGCCAAGCAGGATAAGTTTAACCAGTTTATGCAGGAAGCTAAAGATAAGGCGACCTTAGTAAACAAGCTAAAACCATAGCAGGAAAACCAGAAAAAATAAAAGTTTTTAAATACTATTTGGAAAAAAATGAATAACTGTTTCCCTCCGGATATATACTATCAATAAAGGTTTAGTGAAATCGGCTAGAAGGAGGGAAGAGTAGATTAATGAAAGCTACGGGCATAGTCCGCCGCATTGATGATCTGGGCAGGGTAGTAATCCCCAAAGAAATAAGGAGAACTCTTAGAATCCGTGAAGGCGACCCCCTGGAAATTTTCGTAGACAGGGAAGGCGAGGTAATCCTAAAGAAGTATTCGCCAATCGGCGAATTGGGTGATTTCGCTAAAGAATATGCCGATTCTCTATATGAAGCACTGGGTCATATTGCCTGCATAGCGGACCGGGATAACATCATTGCAGTTTCCGGCGCTCCCAAAAAAGAATTTTTAAATAAGCCCATCGGGAATGTTGTGGAAAAAGTTATCGAAGAACGCAAAGCCGTGATAATTAACAACCCGGGTGAAGATCCGTACTGCAAGGAATGCCAGCTCATTGAGGACGGTGAATGTAAGTTCTCTTGCGAGGTAATCGCACCAATCATTTCCGAGGGAGATCCAATCGGCGCGGTTATACTGGCCTCCAAGGAGCCGGAAATAAAAATGGGTGAAATGGAATTGAAGTTGGCAGAAACCGCAGCCGGTTTTCTGGCCAAACAAATGGAGCCGTAACAGGGTGGCCTCTTGGGGCCACTTTTTCTTTTAAGGCAAAGTTGCCTATAATAAGGGGACATATCCACAATATTGTGTTAACATGTAACAAATCTCTTTTTTAGTTGATGAAAGGAAATTTCTTGATGCGCCCTCAAATAAAAATAACTATTGCCGGCCTGGGCGCCGGATCTCCAGGCAGCATTACCCTGGGCGCCTGGGAAGCGTTAAAATCATCATCCTGTATTATGCTTCGCACGGGAAAACACCCTGTGGTGGATTGGCTCAGGCAGGAGGGAATCTCCTTTTCCACTTTTGATAATGTTTACGAAGAAGAGCCTTGTTTTCAACAAGTGTACGCCAGGATTGCCGAAGAGGTAATCCGGAGAGCCCAAACGGGTGATAAAGTGCTGTACGCTGTTCCAGGCCACCCACTGGTGGCGGAAGAGTCTGTGCGTCTGGTCATTGAAAAAGCGGAGAGGGAAGGGTTTGAGGTAGAACTACTTCCGGCGGCAAGCTTTCTTGATGATCTTTTTACAGTCCTCCGGTTTGATCCCGGCATGGGACTGCAGGTGATTGACGGCTTAAGGCTGGAGCAAAAACCGCCGCTGCCCGGTAGAGCAGCCGTGATTACCCAGGTTTACAGCCGCCTGGTGGCCGCCGATGTAAAATTAACACTTCTGGAGATATACCCGCCTGAACATCAGGTTACGGTAGTCAGAGGAGCGGGCATCCCTGGTTTGGAAAAGATCAAAAAAATACCTCTCTGTGAGTTGGACCGGCTGGCCTGGGTGGACCATCTTACCAGTGTCTTTGTGCCGGAATTGGGACGTGAGACGTGGGACGTGGGACGTGAGGAAAATAAGGACTATAAGTTTGGACAAGCTGTTGGGGATAATGGAGAATTGGAAGAACAGGGCGAGGTTGAAGTGATCCAGGTTTATGAGGATGATGACGCATCTGAAGCAGCGAACATCTCGGAAGGGGGTCTACATACTCTTTATCCCCTTGACTCTCTGGTGAACATACTGGCCCGGTTGCGTGGCGAGGGAGGCTGCCCCTGGGACCGGGAACAGGATCACCGCAGCTTGAGGCCTTATCTGCTTGAGGAAACATACGAAGTTTTAGAAGCCATTGGAGAGGAGGATGCGTATAAAATATGTGAAGAATTGGGAGACTTATTACTACAAATTGTATTTCACGCCCAGATAGCCGATGAGGAAAGTTATTTCAACATGAATGACGTGATAGAGGGGATATCGGAAAAAATGATCCGGCGGCACCCCCATGTATTCGGCTCGGTTGCTGTAAAAGACAGCAAGGAAGTAATAATTAACTGGGAAAAGATTAAAGCAGAAGAAAAGGCGGGGAATAAGCCTGCCAGTCTGTTGTCCAGTGTTGCGAAGTCCCTTCCGTCATTGATGCATGCGGTGAGGCTGCAGGAGAAGGCGGCCAGTGTCGGTTTTGACTGGCCTGATTACAGGGGCGCCCTGGCCAAGGTTCGTGAGGAAATTGTCGAACTTGAGTCTGCCATATCAAGCAGTAAGCCGGTTGAGATAGAAAGAGAGTTAGGAGACCTGCTGTTTTCCACGGTAAACCTGGCCAGGCTCCTGGGCATAGATCCGGAGACCGCCCTGCTGGAAACATCGGGAAAATTTGTCAGGCGTTTCGTCTTTATTGAAAAAATGGCCGGACTTGCGGGAAGGGATCTGCGGTCATGTACCCTTTCAGAATTGGATGAATGGTGGGAAAACGCAAAAAAACAAGAAAAATTATAGGAAACATTTTCTTGCAGGAAGGAACTGCAAGAATTTTCGCGAATAGTAGGGAATTAATATTTCTTTTCTTAAAGGAGGGGTCGTATGAATAAGGCAGAATTAATTTCGAGTGTTGCCGAAAAAACGGAACTGACCAAAAAAGATTCCGAGAAAGCTGTGAACGCAGTTTTGGAAACTATTGGTGCGGCATTGGGAAATGGCGACAAAGTCCAGTTGGTCGGCTTCGGAACATTTGAAATCAGGGAGAGGGCAGCCCGCAAGGGTAGAAACCCACAAACCGGCGAAGAGATTAGCATCGCCGCCGCCCGGGTTCCTGTTTTTAAGGCTGGGAAATCATTAAGGGAAGCGGTGATTAAATAATATTAAGAAATCTTATCAGACTTCATAAGTCTGATTTTTTTTCATGAACGTAAAGGGTGGTGGCGGCTGATTTGCGCCTTGATAAGTTTTTGAAAGTGGCACGGGTAATAAAACGGCGTACCCTGGCGAAAGAAGTCTGTGACCGGGGACAGGTGGAAGTAAACGGCCGGGTGGCAAAAGCGGGGGCTGAAATAAAAACTGGCGACATTATAAACGTTAATTTCGGCAACCGGAAGTTTAAGTTGCAGGTTGTTTCCATCAGGGAAAACGTGCCAGCCAAGTTAGCCGCTGAACTCTATCAGGTGATTGAAGACAAAACCACATAATTCCGACCCCTCCTGCTCAAACTAAAAGAAAAAGCAGGAGGGGTTTTTGTGTTACGCCGACCGCTAATAACAATTATTTTACTCTGTATCACAGCGTTTTTTTGTGCAGCGGGCTGCGCCAAAAAGCCGGCGCCCAAGCCAGTGCCCCCTGTCCCCACACAGGAAGAGCCAACGATTTCCCTTTATGACAACAAAACCGGCCAGAAGAAAAACATGAAAATAGAGGAATATGTTCAGGGTGTCGTGGCAGCGGAAATGGACACCAAATGGCCGGTGAACGCTCTGGCCGCCCAAGCTATACTTGCCCGTACCTTTACCATGGAAAACATCAAGTCGGGCCGGGTCAAGCAGCAGCACGGTACGGACGCCTCCACCAGCGTGGAGGAATTTCAGGCTTACGAGCCGTCAAAAATCAATGATAATGTCCGCCAGGCGGTGGAAATGACCAGAGGTGAAGTGGTGACATACGGCGATAATTATATCCATGCCTGGTTTTCCGCCTGTGACGGCGGTATTTCGGCAACTCCGGAAGAGGGACTGGCGTTCACCAAGGATCCTACCCCTTATGTCAAAGGGGGAGTTCAGGATGGCTGCCTGGCTGTTACCGAGCCAAAAAATAAAGCCTGGGAGGCCAGGATACCATTAGATCAGGCCAGGGCGGCAGTTCAGAGTAAAACCGGCAAGGATACCGGCGCAATAACATCAGCTACAATTGAAAAGAAGGGTCCATCGGGCCGGGCAGAGCAGATTAAGCTGGGCAGCGCGACCATAGGGGGACCGGCCTTGAGGCTGGCCCTGGGCAGTGAAAAAGTTCGCTCAATGCTGCTGTCTGACGCAAGAGTGGAAGGCGGTCAACTGGTTATGAGCGGCAAGGGCTACGGACACGGGGTGGGTATGTGTCAGTGGGGTGCCAGGCTTATGGCGGAGCAGGGCAAATCACCGGAGGATATCGTTAATTTTTATTTTAAGGACATCAACATTCAAAGGCAGTGGAAGTGATGCTTGTCTCACAACTCCTGTAAAACTGGCGGCCTTGCTTTTAGGCCGCTTTTTTTTGCGCAAAGACAACTAAATATTTTAATAAGGTTTATATAAAAAGGGATTATTTACCCAGTAACGAAATTTATCGAAATAACAAGATATTTGGAATCTATAGATAAATTATCCCCTATATACAACTAGTTAAAATAGCAAGGTGGAATAACATGGGTGTCAGCAAGGTAACCGACTTCGTCAGCGAGATAGCCTCCGCATCCAAGGAGCAGGCCATGGGGATCGATCAAATCAATGATGGGCTTAACCAGGTTGACCAGGTTACACAGCAGAATTCGGCCAGTTCGGAGGAACTTGCCGCAGCCAGCGAAGAGATGTCGAGTCAGGTAGAAATGGTTAAGCAGATGCTGGGTAAGTTTAAACTCAAGAAGCAGGCAGCCGGCACTAGCTTTATTCCGGAGCTGGTGAGCGCAGGCAGACCGTACCTGGCTCACAAGCAGGCCAGGGGCGCGGCGCAGAAGGTCGCCAGACTGCCCATCAAATCCCTGGAGGACACTGATTATGGCAGATTTTAAAATATACAAAAGGGGCCTGCAAGGGCTCCTTTTTTTTGGAATATATTAAAAGTAAGGGCATATGATTGAATTAGATCGGAACCAAAGAAATTCCCAGCGGGGGATGGTGGAATTGGAAGAGCATATCACGCACAGCGTTTCAATTGGCGGGCGCAAAAAGTTGAACATGGAAGGCGTACAGCATGTGGAAAGCTTTGACGACTCGGAACTGGTCCTGGAAACAAATATGGGCATGCTGATTCTAAAAGGAGAAGATCTGCACATCACCCAACTAAGCCTGGAAACAGGCCATCTTGCCGCCGAAGGGTTATTTAGTTCCCTGCAGTATATAGAAAGCAAAGGAAAAGGAAAGGGAAAAGGGATCTTGAACAGGATTTTCAAATAAGGAAAACTGTCCCAGTGGAAGCGCGGAAACGCGCTTTTTTTAACCCAGGAGGTGTTTTTTTGGAGTCTCTTTTTTACCAGGCACGGGCTTTTTTAATCACCATTGGCATTGGGGCGACAGCGGGCTTCTGCTTTGATTATTACCGGGCTATCAGGCGGGCCTGCAGACTAAAAAAACTTGGCACTTATGTGGGGGATGCCGTATTTTGGCTGGTTACCACGGTTATAGTTTTTATATCACTGCTGTGGGGGAACTGGGGCGAGATGCGCCTTTATGTTTTAATAGGCCTCGGCTTCGGCGCCCTGCTTTATTTCAACCTGTTCAGCCGTCCTGCAAGCAGGGTGATCAGGTTCAAGTTTTTCATATTGTACAAGATTTGGAGGTTGCTGAAAAAAACCATTTCGCTGCTGTGGATGATAGTTTTATTCCCCTTCCGGTTGGTTGTTTATGTACTGTCATACCCGGTGTATCTCATAAAACTGTTGTCAAAAAAAGCTAAAGACAAGTTGGCAGCGCTTTTTCATGGTTTAGCGGGCGGCAAGATAGAGCGTGGCAAGCGGTGGATTAAATCAAAGCTTAAATGGCTGGCTTTTTGGCACCGGAAAAGGTAAGCGTCCTTACCTAGGATATAACCTTTGTTGTTCTCAACCGGAGTTTTAGCAACGAAGCGTAACTTCCCTGGCGTCAGGGTAAATTATCTAAAAAAGTTCCCTGTCAAAAGAGGATAGGATTTCTAAGACGCCGAATGGGGTGGGGAAGGGGGATGTGCCAGATGGATGAAATATTGTTTAAACGCCTGATGTTCGCCGGCGAGGAAGAAGATATTAAAGAACTTATAAAGATGGGGTACTTTACCAAAATTGACGGAGTTATCTGCCGCACCAAGAAGTTTGTAGAGGAGACCGGCAGTTTTATCGACGCCAGGAAAGAGACCCTGTTTGAGGTGGTAAAGAAACTCGGCAACGCCGAGGATATGGAAAAGGTGATGGAAATGGCCGGCCTGAAAGATTTTATAACTTTTATCTTTTTAGCCGAAGAACTTGTGGAGGACGGCAGGCTGGTAAAAGACAAAGTAAAAAATGTTGTTGTCAAGCAGTGATAAAAAAGAAAACAGGTAAAGTTTAAACCGGGGACAGCAATTAAAGATGTCTGCCCGGTTTTGTTTTGCCCATTTGCAGTGGGTTAAATCAACAGCTGTTAATTATGAAGGATATTGGAGATATATGTCGAAATGTGCGACAGTGTAATTACATTTCTATATTTTAACAGCTATGTGTATGATGTTCATATTTTTTAACCTGTTAGCGACCTTTAACAAGCAAAGTTTTTACTTGGAGTATTTATATTTTTTTAATTCAGCCGATTACTGAAATGCGGGAAGGTGAACATTATTGACTGTTTTTGACTTCGAAAAATTCTTTAACTCCACGCCAATTCCCAGTTGTGTCATACAGGATGAGTATTTTAAATTAGTCAATAAAGGATTTATTGAGACCACAGGGTATACCGAGCTGGAGTTGCTAGAGAGCTCGGCTGCCAGCCTGGTCCATCCCGGGGACATAGACGGCGTTCTTGAAAACACTGTAAACTGCCTGGCCGGAAAAGATATGCCCGGCAGCTTTGAGTTTAGAGTCTTTAGTCGGGAGGGAGAAACCGTTAATGTGAGCGGGCATTTTACCCGTATAGAGGTAAACGGCCAGCCTGCCGTTTTAGTCCAATTTTTAGCCGCCCAGATCAAAGATATGACTGTACGCAGGAAAGCGTTAAACGAGCTTTTTAACAGCGAGAGAAAATACCGCCAGCTGGTGGAGATGGCCTGGGAAGGCATATGGTCCATAGACGACGAAGCTGTCACAACCTATGTAAACCCGAGGATGGCTGAAATACTGGGATACACAGCAGACGAGATGATTGGCCGCTCGCTCTTTTCATTCATGGACGAGCAGGGCATTGAAATATGCAGCGCTTACATCGAAAGGCGCAGGCGGGGTATCAGAGAGCAACATGATTTTGAGTTTCTATATCGCTTACCCTTGAAGACAGGGAGAAGGCCAGGATTAATTTTGACCGGGCGCTGTCAGGGGAGCATTTCTCGCAAGTTGAAGAATACGGCGATGAAGAGCTGGGTCGTAAAATATGGGAGGACACATACAGCCCCATCGTCACTGAAACAGGAGAGATTACCGGGTTAACGGTTTTTTGCAGTGATATCTCCGAGCGCATATTGGCTCAAAAAAAGCTGCGTGCCGCCAACCAACAGCTCCTGGACATCATAGATTTCCTGCCAGACGCCACTTTTGTTATCGACCGCGGTGGTATTGTGATTGCCTGGAACAAGGCCATGGAAGAAATGTCAGGGTTGCGGAAAGAAGACATTCTCGGCAAAGGCGATTACGCTTACGCGGTTCCTTTTTACGGGGTGCCCAGGCCGCTGTTGATCGATCTGGTCTTTGCGGAAGACAGGGATACGGAGCAAAAATACGAATACACCGATCGGCGGGGCGCCACCATATATGCGGAGGTCTATATATCAGGCTTATACGGGGGCGAGGGAGGCTATTTATGGTGCAAAGCCATACCGCTGCTCGACAGTGACGGCAATGTGACAGGCGCGATTGAATCGATCCGGGACATCACTATAAGAAAGAATGCGGAGGAGCAACTGAAATACCTCAGCCTGCATGATTACCTGACCGGGCTCTATAACCGCACCTTTTTTGAAGAGGGAGTACAGCGGGCCTCAGATGGGCGCTTTGATCCGATTGGTATTATAGTGAACTAAATGATGATATTAAAATGTCTGTCGCTGTTAAATACAATATAGATCAAACCTTATTATATTGGGCTTATTTGGAATGGGTGAAACAACGCTGAAAAACGATTTAACCGCAAAAAACAACGGGATTGGCGATTCCCGTTGTTTTATTTTCAGACAGCTCAAAATATATTGGGGATGCAATTTGTTACAAAACATAATTAATTGTCATAATAATGTTATTTTTGTTATAATTACTGTATATAGGTATTTCTAATATAGAATAAAATTTTTTGAAAGTGGGGCTGCACTTGAAAAAGCTGGCGCATGAACAAGACCAGCCGATGAACGAATTAGAAGTATTCCGAAAATCAAAGCAATTCAACCAATTGATATTAGATAATGTCCACGATCTTATCGCCATTCACAAACTAGAGGATTTAAGCTATAAATATGTTAATCCCGTCACTCTTAAAGTATTGGGATATTCCCAGGAGGAACTATTTTCCAAAAGCGCTCTGGAGCTTATCCACCCCGACGACATGGTTAAAATGTTATCCAATTTACAGGATCTCCTGCCCACAGGAGAGGGCCAGAATGAGTTCCGCTATCTTAAAAAGGACGGGTCCTACGTCTGGGTGGAAGTAACCGGTACCATTGTGCCCCGCGAAATTGATGAAGCCTCCTTGATAATAATATCCCGGGACATCACGGCCCGGAAACAAGCCGAAACAGCCTTGCAAAAGGCTAATGATGAACTGGAACTGAAGGTTCAGGAAAGAACCATCCAACTCAAAGAGCTCAATGAGCAACTACAGGCGAAAATTACCGAGCAGCAGTTGGCCGAATCGCAATTAAAGGCCAGTGAAGAGCGTTTTCGTATCCTATTCGAAAACGCTCCGGTTGGTATCGCTATAAATCGAAACGGCCGCAATCTTTTCGCCAATCAAGCCTATGTTACCATGTTTGGGTGCGGAAGCAGCTTGGAATTGATTGGTGCTCCGGTAATCAATCAGGTTGCGCCAGATGAACGCCAGGCAATCGGCAATAATATAAAAAAGCGGGAAAAGGGGGAGGCAGTACCTGGTTCGTACGAAACGGCCGGGTTGCGCAAAGATGGCTCAATATTTCCCCTTTTTGTGCAAGGAAATAATATGATGCTGCTGGATGGGCCGGCCAATGTGGCCTTTTTAACTGACATCACGGTTCGGAAACGGGCCGAAGCAGTGCTGCAACGCCAGGTGGCATCCCAGGCCCTCCTTATGGAGATAGCCAATAATTTTAACAATCTTGCGATCGAGGATATTGATGATATGATCGACACCACACTGCGGCTGATTGGTGAATTAGACCATGATGACCGCAATTATGTGGCCGTGTTTTCCGATGACCAATATACCATAAGCAATACCCACGAATGGTGTATGGAAGGTATCTCGGCGGGAATAGGTAGCATCCGGGGTTTGTCATTAGTCAGTGTTTTTCCCTGGATGAAACATAACTTACAGAGTTTGGAATACACATATGTTCCCCGGGTGGCCGATCTGCCTCCTGAAGCCCAGGCCGAAAAAGAAATGCTGCAAGCCCAATCCATCCAGTCTTTCGTAGGCATACCCATGTTTCTGGAAGAGAAAATCCTAGGTTTCCTGGGATTTGCTTCGGTCAGGAGTGAAAAAACCTGGTCAAAAGAGAATATCAGCATTCTTGAATCGGTGGCCCAAATTATTTCTAAAGCTCTGCTGCGCAAAAAATTCGCGCGGGCTCTCCAGTCCTCGGAGAATTATTATCGTGCCATTTTTGAAAACACCGGAACGGCGACCATGATCATCGAAGAGGATCTGACCGTAACCATGGTTAATGAGGAATGCCAAAGGTTATTGGGTTACACAAAGGAAGAGCTAATAGGCGCCAAATGGACCGACTTTATCCCCGGCGATATGTTTGAAACCATGCAAGAATATCATCGATTGCGTCTAGTCAATCTTGCTGCGGTGCCGCTCAAATATCAAACCCGGATAATCGACCGGCAAGGCAAGTATAGAGATGGTCTGCTCGCGGTAGATATTATTCCCGGAACCACTAAGTCGGTGGTTACTTTTATTGACTTTACCGAGTTCAACCGCATCGACCGGGCACTCAAAGCCATCAGCGCCGTTACGATAGCTATAATCCAAGCGGCAAATGAAGAAGAATTATTGCACTTTGTCTGTCAGAAGATAGTTGATATGGGCGGATACCGCCTGGCCTGGGTGGGTTATCTGCAGGCGGACCAGCAGCAAACGGTACAAACTGTAGCCTCTGCCGGTAAGGATGATGGTTATCTCGCCAAGCTTAACATCACTCTCCAAGATCCAAAGCGTGGGCAGGGACCCGCCGCCACCGCTATCCGAACCGGCCAACCGGTGGTCACGAGGGACTTCCAAAAAGATGGCACTTTTAAACCCTGGTTAAAAGATGCTTTGCGGCTGGGGTTCAAATCCGGAATGGCCATACCGCTCATGGCGGACAATAAGGCTTTTGGAGTATTGTGTATATATTCTAGTGAGACCGACCGATTCGATAGCGACGAAGAGAAACTTATCCTCGAGATGGCCAATGATCTGGGCTATGCTATAATGTTCCTGCGTAATCGTACCGAAAAGAATCAAACTGCCCATGAACTCAAAATGAGCCTGGAGAAAATGCAGCGCATCTTGATGCAGGCGGTAACCTCGCTG
>JBAZQW010000257.1:0-3124 GCA_041645005.1 Desulfotomaculaceae bacterium
AGTTTTCATTGTCCGATGCCAGGTTATCCCCGTCTGAGAAATGAAAAGCATAGATGTTGTAGTCGCTGGGGCTGTAATGCTTTTCAATAACTTCCAGGGCCAGTTTGTATACTGACGAGCAGCGGGTGCCGCCGCTGGCCCCCTTGGTGAAAAACTCCTCTTCTGTAGTCTCCTTGGCTTCAGTATGATGAGCCAGGAATACTATATGAACATTGTTGTACTTCGTCCGCAAAAAACGAACCATCCAGAAGAAAAAGCTGCGGGCGATATATTTTTCAAATGGTCCCATCGATCCGGAAGTGTCCATCATCGCCAGAACCACGGCGCTGGATTCGTATTTATAGGTTATTTCCCATGTTTTAAAACGCAAATCTTCAGGCGTAATGACAAGCGGTTCTTTGTCACCTTTGACTGCGCTGCGCTTAACAGCTTCCATTATGGTGCGCTTGCGGTCAATGTTGCTGGATATACCCTTCTTGCGGACATCCTTGAATTCCAGCGAGTCGGAAGCCATTTCCGGCTTCTTTTTTTGCTCCAGGTTGGGCAGCCCGAGGTCCTCAAAGATCATTTCGGCAAGTTCATCGACAGTGATGTCCGCTTCATAGTAATCTACCCCCGGCTCTTCCCCTGCCCCCTTGTTTTTGCCCTGTCCATGCTGGGGCTCAGAGAAGATTACATCGCCCTGTTTGCTATCTCCCTGTCCCTGACCGGCATGCTTCTGCTTACCGAAGTCGAAACGGAAATGGTATTCATGCAGGGAGCGGATAGGCACTTTTACTATCTTGCGTCCGTCGTGCATAATGATGCTTTCTTCGCTCACTATGTCAGCCAGGTTTTTCTTAATCGCTTCCCGTACTTTTTCTCTATGCCTCTGCCTATCCATTTCCCCTTTGCGGTGGAGCGACCAGTCTTCCCGTGAGATTATAAAATTTGATCCAGGCACTGTGCACCCCTCCTTAGCGGTTAAGCAGGCTGCCGATGTATTTGAGAAGCTCGTTGGCACAATTGGGGCAGTAACCGTGGTCAGCGATCAGCCTGGCGCTAACATGGTTGATTCTCTTTAACTGTTCGGCATCAGGGGTCTTGGTGGAAGTGGTGATTTTCACAACATCCTTCAAATCGGCAAAGAGTTTTTTCTCGATAGCTTCCCGGAGGCGTTCATGGGAATTGTAATCAAAGCGCCTGTTTTTGCGGGCGTAACTGGACAGCCTGATCAGTATTTCCTCCCGGAAAGCTTTTTTGGCGCTCTCGGAAACACCAATCTGCTCCTCAATGGACCTCATCAATTTCTCGTCCGGGTCTAGTTCCTCGTCAGTAATCGGGTCCTTCAGCTTAACACCGTTGCAGTATGCTTCGACGTTATCCAGATAGTTGTTGAATAAAACTTTGGCCGATTCCTCGTAAGAGTAGACAAAGGCCTTCTGCACTTCTTTTTTGGCCATTTCATCGTATTCTTTACGGGCGACAGAAATAAAATTCAGCAGACGGTCCCTTTCCTCCTTGTTAATAGAAGCGTGCTGATCCAGGCCTTCCTTCAGGGCGCGCAGGACGTCCAGCGGGTTGATGCACTGGGTGGAGGTCCGGATCAAAGCTGAAGAAAGTCGGTTAATCACGTAGCGGGGGTCAACACCGCTCATTCCTTCGTCTATGGCTTCCACCTGCAATTCATGAAGATCCTTCTGCTTAAACCCTTCCACATCCTCACCGTCGTAAAGCTTCATTTTTTTAACCAGGTCCATCCCCTGCTTCTTGGATTCTCTAAGCCTGGATAAGACCGAAAAGATGCTGGCCACCCGCAGGGCGTGCGGCGCGATGTGGATATTGCGCAGGTCGCTCTGCTTGATCAGTTTTTCATAGATCTTGACTTCATCGCTCACTTTCAGGTTGTACGGTATCTTTATCACTATGATCCTGGACTGCAGAGCTTCATTTTTCTTGTTGCTGATGAAACTTTTGTACTCGTTTTCGTTGGTATGAGCCACAATCATCTCGTCCGCGTAAATCAGCGCAAAGCGACCGGCCTTGAAGTTGCCTTCCTGGGAGAGACTGAGCAGGTTCCAGAGGAACTTTTCATCACACTTCAGCATCTCCTGGAACTCCATCATGCCCCTGTTGGCGATGTTCAGTTCCCCGTCAAAACGGTAGGCGCGGGGGTCAGACTCGGAACCATATTCGGTAATGGTGGAAAAATCCATGCTGCCGGTGAGGTCGGCAATGTCCTGTGACTTTGGGTCCGACGGGGTGAAAGTGCCAATGCCCACCCGGCTGTCTTCAGATAAAAACACTCTCTCCACCGGCACTTTTTCAATATTCCCGCCGTACTCCACATCAACCATCATCCGGCAGGAGGGACAAAGCTCCCCTTCAATATAAACATTGTATACTTTTTGGAACTCCTCTCGTAATTCTCTGGGAATAAGGTGGAGGGGTTCCTCGTGCATGGGGCAGCCCTTGATCCCGTAAAAAGCTCCCTCTTCAGTTCTACAATACTTTTCCAGGCCCTTTTTCAGTATTGCCACCAGAGTTGATTTGCCCCCGCTTACCGGCCCCATCAGCAGCAAGATCCGCTTGCGCACATCGAGGCGGCGGGCAGCCGGGTGAAAGTATTCCTCAACTAACTTCTCCAGGGTCTTTTCCAGGCCGAATAACTCGGAAGAAAAGAAATCATACTGCTTTGCCGTGTCTTTCTCTTCAACCCCGGCACATTTGATCATATTATAAATCCTGGCGTGGGCAAGTTGGCAGACATAGGGCCTTCCACTGACAAGCGCAAGGTAATCCTTGAAAGATCCTTCCCAGGCAAGCTGCTTTTCCAGGGAACGATATTCTTCTATAAGCCTCAGGAAATCCATGGTGTCACTCCTTCTCTATAGTTTCAAACCTTCCGGTTTCCACTCTAGGCGGGGAACAGAACTAAAACGAATACTACATTATATGCGAAACTGGCAAAAAGAAGAATGTGAGCTACCCGTGCGAGCGCCCCAAATTACAAATATTGTCGATTTCCCATAAAAATATATTATGGTTACAAAAATTTAAATTATGTTCCCCTTTATCACTTATATAAGGTATTAAGAACCAATAAAAAAAGCCACAAAAAATGTGGCAAAATAAACCGGGTCCG
>JBAZQW010000258.1:0-3103 GCA_041645005.1 Desulfotomaculaceae bacterium
AGCCATTCTGGTAAATTGAATGTTCCTTTCCAGGTAAGGTCTTTCAATAACCGCTTCATTGGGTGTCACAACAAACTTCTGGACCAGATAGGGGTAAACGCCGCCCAGTAGCACCGAGGCGACCAGGAGTACGCCTATACTGTAAACGATAAGTCTGAACCGCCTCAGGAAAAGGTTTATTAAAATTGCCAGTGCGCACAAAATGGCGATAACAGCCAATACCTTATAGGCTAACAGTGTGGCGTGGGTCCCTGTGTAACCCGGTCCCCAGACAGCGCCGTGGTGGGTGAAAAGAAGGGTATACTGCTCGAGCTGATAGCCCACTGCTTTAAATATGAAAAAGACGGCCGCCAAAAAGGAAAAATGATAGCGGGCGGATATGCTTTGCAGCAGTCTGCCGGGGTTGCCCTGGGCTATGTTGACCAATAAGTAAACCATGGCAACCCAGAAAGCTGTGATTAAAATTGCCAGACTTGCCACTTTATACAGGAACAAATAAAAAGGCAGCTTGAAAACATAAAATCCAACATCCAGTTTAAAAACAGGGTCTATGATCCCAAACGATGTTGGATGCAGAAACTTTTGCAGAATCACCCAGTCTTTAGATACGGTAAAATTAAACAGAAAGGCCATAAAAAGGCTTAATGCCGCAAACAGTAATAGGAGCAAACGCGGTGTTATGAACTGGCTTAATAAGGGGTTTTGAATAGTAAGCATATCATTTTCTTTAACAACCGCCGCTTTTTGTGCGGCTTTAAGCAAAGGCCCCCTGGTTAGAAGAAGATTTATAAAAAGAAACAAAAAGAAGGCCAGCCCTACAGCCACCCGGAGCCCGATATCTGAAATTGCTATAGTCATGAATATTCGCTGGTAACCTAGTGATTGGAACCAGAGCCAATCTGTGTATAACCTTGCACCTGAGAAAGCAAGAGCAATTATAATAACAGCGGCAATAACAGCGATAATGTTAAATGCCTGGCGAAATTTATTCTGCAAAAAACCTACCTCCTGCATGGGAATATAATATTATCTAATCTAATCTACATGGGTTTTGGTACCTTTTGAGAACCGTCCGCCTCATGTTTAAGTTTGGCCTGGCATCTCAAACAAACAGACATAGGCTTCTTAACCGGCATGTCCTCATCTTCGTCTTCGTCAATAGAAACATTTTTTACCATCACTTCTTCATCAATAGGCATTCCGCAAAGCATGCAGCGTACTTTCACAAATAGCACCCCCGCTATAATTTTAGACATACAATAGCATTGTTTATTTCGCTATCGTACGGACTTATTCCTGCCCGGCTAAAAAAATAACGGGTAGCAATCTCTATTTATGCGATAAGATTAGTCTACCCATGTTTTTTAATATTTAGAATAATAATGTATTCTACAAAAAAAATTAGATAGTCAGGAAAATTACTGTTTCTCCGGGCTATGGCTAATATCCGATCAGCTCTTTAATAATAGATATTCCTGAACTCGTCCCTATACGGTTTGCACCTGCCTCTATCATTTGTAGAGCTTTTGTTAGATCGCGAATGCCACCCGCAGCCTTAATACCTATGCCCGGGCCTGCTGTTTTTTTTAGCAGGGCTACATCGCTGACAGTAGCCCCTCCTTTGGCAAAACCAGTTGAAGTTTTAACGAAGTCCGCACCAGATAAAACCGCCAGTCTGCATGCGTCTATCTTTTCACCCTCAGTTAAAAGAAAAGTTTCCAAGATTACTTTTATAACTGTGCCAGGCCTTTCCTGTCTGGCCGCCTTTACCGCTCCTTCCAGGTCCGACCTCACCTTGCTTAATAGACATCCTTTGAGATAGCCGATATTAATCACCAGGTCAAGTTCGGATGCTCCTGAGCGCACTGCAGCAGCAGCCTCGGCCGCCTTTATGGACGGCTCGTTAGCTCCCAGCGGAAACCCTATGACAGTGCACACCCCGACTGACGAGCCGTCCAGTTCCGCCGCGGCGGTACTCACAAAACAGGGATTTATGCACACTGTTCTGAAGCCATATTCCCTGGCCTGCCTGCACAGTTCCACAATATCACTTGGAGTGGACTCCGGTTTTAAAAGAGTATGGTCGATATAGCCGGCTAATTCCGTTTTGTTAAAGAGTATGCTCATATCTATTTCAGCTTTTCTCCAGAGATAATTTGACAAGATTATCTACAAGATCCGTGAACTCGATCCCGGCCGCCCTTGCCGCGTCAGGGAAAAGGCTGGTCGCGGTCATACCAGGAATGGTGTTTACTTCAAGTATATAGGGTGACCCGACGCCGTCCAAGATAAAGTCAACCCTGGCCAGACCCCGGCATCCAAGAGCTTTGAAAGTGCGGACGGCAAGGTCTTTAATCACATCCTGCCGCTCTTCCGGAATACGGGGCGGGATAATATGGTCACTAAGGCCGGCTGTGTATTTAGCCTCGTAGTCGTAAACACCAGTGGTGGATACTATCTCAATCAGGGGCAGTGCCACCGGATTATCGTTGCCCAGTACTGCGGCTGTAAGTTCCACACCTTCTATGAATTGTTCCACCAGCGCAACGGGATCGTACTTGAAAGCCAGCTCTAAAGCCACTCCCAGATCCTCCCTGCGGTGGACAAAGGATATGCCTATGGTGGAACCCTGGGTTGGAGCCTTAACCACCAGCGGCAGCCCCATCTCACGGCATATTTGATCTGAGATATGCTCTAGCCCGGCTTCCCGTGCTTCCCTGCGCATGATTGTTTTAAACAGAGGTGTGGGCAACCCTTCAAAAATGATTATTTTCTTGGTTGCAATCTTATCCATGGCCAGAGCGCTGGCCAGTACTCCTGATCCTGTATAGGGCAAACCCAGCATTTCCAGCAAACCCTGAATGCTGCCATCTTCACCGTATTTGCCGTGCAGCGCCAGAAAAGCCAGCTCTATTCCCGCTTGCTTTATTTTTTCAATGATATCAAAATCAACATCTATTTTCACCGCAGGGTAGCCTTTAGTTATCAGCGCTTTGTAGATAGCATCGCCTGTCCGAAGGGATACATCCCGTTCGGATGATCTTCCGCCCATCAGGACCCCAATTTTAGGCGCCATTACTTTCACCTCCGCTACAATTATTTT
>JBAZQW010000259.1:0-3079 GCA_041645005.1 Desulfotomaculaceae bacterium
AAAAAGAGCCTTGTCCCACCGGGACGAGGTGCTTTTTTGAGGGGGATAGGTTTTGCTGCACAAGTTTAAGTTTGACGGGACCAAAATCATACTGGATGTGCACAGCGGGGCAGTTCACCTGGTGGACAATCTTGTCTGGGACCTGCTGGAAGATTACCGTCAAATTACTGATGAAGAGCTAGTGCGGAAATGCGGGCAGAAATACGACCGGACATCTGTGCTGGAAGCTGTTGGGGAAATTAAAACCCTGGAGGGCAGTGGCTTGCTGTTCAGCCCGGACCCCTACCAGGATGCTTACTGCCCGCCGGCTAAGGTTGAGGTCAAGTCACTTTGCCTGCACCTGGCTCATGCCTGCAACCTGCGCTGCCGTTATTGTTTCGCCGGGCAGGGGCAGTTTGGCGGAGCGGCGGATTTAATGCCTTTGGAGACAGGCCGCAGGGCGATAGACTTCTTAATCCACCGGTCCGGGGGCAGAAAGCATCTGGAGGTTGATTTTTTCGGCGGTGAGCCGCTTTTGAATTTTAATGTTTTGAAAGATCTGGTGGAATATGGCCACAAACAGGGTAATCTGGCGGGCAAGGCCTTCACATTCACCCTTACCACCAATGCGCTCTTTTTGGATCAAGAGGTTACCAGGTACCTCAACGACCAGGATATCAATGTTGTCCTCAGCCTTGACGGAAGGCGGGAAGTGCATGACGCCATGCGGGTCACAGCTATGGGCGCAGGCACGTACGACCTTGTCCTGGCCAGGGTACGGGACTTTGTGAATTCCAGGGGTGGCTCGAATTATATCATTCGAGGTACTTTCACCCGGCATAACCTTGATTTTTGCTCTGATGTGCTGCACCTGGCCAATCTGGGGTTTGAGCATCTATCGGTGGAGCCTGTTGTGGCCCTGGAGGAAGCAGACTATGCTATCCGTGCTGACGATCTGCCCCTGGTTTATCACGAATATGAACGGCTGACACGCGAGCTGCTGCGGCGCGTACAGACACGCCAACAGGTAAATTTCTTCCATTTTAATATTGACCTTGACGGGGGACCCTGCCTGCCCAAGCGCCTTTCCGGCTGTGGCGCCGGGCACGAGTATATGGCTGTCGCTCCGAACGGAGATTTGTATCCCTGTCACCAGTTTGTAGGCAGGGAACGTTATTTGATTGGAAATGTGGCAGGTGAAGATTTTAATGCCGGAATCGCAGACACTTTCCGGCGGGCCCATGTTTACAACAAGGAAAAATGTGCCGGATGCTGGGCTAAATTTTACTGCAGCGGTGGCTGTCACGCCAACGCCGACCTGTTTAACGGGTCTATCTTCAAGCCATACCAGCTTGGCTGCGCTATAACCCAAAAAAGGCTGGAGTGCGCTATCTATTTTAAGGCAAAAACACAGGCCGGACAGATGTAATCCCTTTTAGCGCAACTCACCTGCCAAATAGACCGGATATTTACACTCATGCAAAAATACGGCCCGTTTTGGACCGTTTACTATAGCAGCAGCAGTTTTACTGGCTTATCTTCACTGTGATATAATAAACCAGCCTTTTCCACGTAAACACCAAAACAACCAGTTAACGAGAGAATATTTTGAAAAAAATAAAAATCTTGAAAGGAGTTGACTTATTTGCCGCCTGGACTTCAAGGACAGCGGCGCCTTTGGCTGGAGATTAAAGAGGTTTTTTTTGCATATTGCATGATTTTCCAGCAATGGTTCCTTAAACAGTCTATTTTACGCCGGATCGGCTTCGTTGTTGGGCTTTACCTGGCTGTAACCATTCCTTTGTATGCCGTCTTTCATAGTAACGCCTGCGGAGTGGTTGCCAACGGCAGGATGATCGCTATCGCGGCAGATGAAAACAGTGCCAGAAAAGCAGTGGGCGACCTGGTGAAATTTAAGTCCAGTCAGACTGGCCGGCCGGTAGATGTTTTAGAAAAGATTAAGTACAAGGGTATTAGAATTAATAAAGAAGATGTGCTCGATCAGGAGGCGCTGCAAGAAGAGCTGGCCAGTGCCCTTACTTTTAAAACAAAGGGAGCGGCCATTCTGGTGAACGGGGAACAAAAAGTTTTATTAAAAGATGGACAGGACGCCGATGCCCTGCTGGTCTGGCTTAAAACAGTATACCCGGTTGAGTCCGGCGACCAGTTGGGATTTAAGGAAAAAGTGGAAGTCGTGGAGACCCCTGTAGACCTGGAAAACACGCTTGACCTCGCCACAGCTCAAAAGCAGATTTTACTGGGAACCAATAAAATCCTGGAATACAAGGTCAAAGATGGAGATAACCTGTGGGACATCGCCAGAGCCGTTAAAATCGATTTGGATCAGATTGTGTTTACCAATCCCGGTATGGATCCGGAAAATTTAGAAATCGATCAACTACTGTATCTCAGCAAGGAAGCCCCGCTGATTACTGTTATGGCCACCCGTGAGACGACAGTTGATGAAAAAACACCTTGCCCGGTTGACGTAAGGTATGACGACAAACTTTTATTAGGGGAGAAAGAAGTAATCACCGAGGGTGTTCCCGGTGAAAAAGTAGTTACCTACCGGATCACCAGGGAGAACGGCTTTGAAACAGAGCGGGAAATTTTGAGTCAGATCGTTAAAAGTGAGCCTACCACAGAAGTTGTAGTTAAAGGTTCAATAACCATGGTGGCTTCCCGCGGCAGTTCGGTTAGACTGGCCTGGCCAAGTGATGGCGGTATTGTCTCACCGTTTGGCATGCGCTGGGGCAGAATGCACGAAGGTATTGATTTGGATGCCGGCTACGGAAGCGATGTCGTGGCTGTTGCCGGCGGCACCGTTGTTTCGACAGGTTGGGATGGCGGCTATGGTAATCAAGTGCAAATATCCCACGGCGGCGGACTGGTTACCAGGTACGCTCACCTTTCCAAGATCCTGGTGAGTGCCGGAGAGTCTGTTGATCGCGGAGAGGCAATTGGTTTGGTGGGCTCCACTGGTAATTCTACCGGACCACACCTGCATTTCGAGACCATTGTGGGGGGGCAGCCGCGCGACCCGACCAACTATCTGCCTTAATGGGACGTCGGTCGTCGGAAGATTTATATAGACAAAAAT
>JBAZQW010000260.1:0-3014 GCA_041645005.1 Desulfotomaculaceae bacterium
AACCCGTCAAGGTGGATGCCCCCGGTTAAGATAACCATTCCCGCCACAAGAAGGGACGCCTGTACTTGTCTCGGCACAAACCAGCCGGTCGCCCAAACCAGCGCAACCAGGATCAGGCCCAGGATAAATCCAACCACAGGGAAAAACGTGGTAGAACGTCCGCAATTCACCTCGTTAAACCTGATGGCTGGCAGGGGCAATCTTGTTAAATGGATTAGCGCCAACATAAAGCTATTCAATAATAAATATTCATTCCTTTCAAAGAAGGCGACTGGCAAAATAGAGCGCCAAAACATAAATTAATATTCCGGCTATTACCGCCAATCCTGAAGCAACGTACATTAATCTTACCGTATGTACTATATGAACCGGTTCCAGGGGTACCCTATCTTCACCCATATAAGCCCTGAAAGATGCGCGCCCTCCGTAATAGTTCAGCCCACCCAGCCGTATTCCCAGCGCCCCGGCGACGGCGGATTCAGGTATGCCGCTGTTGGGGCTCGGATGGCCCGGAGCATCCCTCAAAATTGCTGCCAGCGCCCGTTTGGGGCTCATTTTGAGCAAAAAGGCGGCTGCTATCAGCAACAGGCCGGTAATACGGGCAGGGATGTAGTTGGCCATGTCGTCAAGGCGGGCTGAAGCCATGCCAAAGTTAATATACCGGTCATTTTTGTATCCCAGCATGGAGTCAAGCGTGTTGACCGCGCGATAAGCCATAGCCAGAGGCGCGCCGCCGATAAAAGCATAAAATACCGGCGCGACAACCCCATCAACAATATTTTCAGCCACAGTCTCCACCGTGGCCCTGGTTACACTACCTGGTTCCATTCCCCCGGTATCCCTGCCCACAATCATTCCGACTTTATTGCGGGCAGCAGCTAGATCCCCTTCCCGGAGCAATGTATAAATTTCGCCTGCCGCGCCTGCCAGACCCCTCGCCGCTATGGTAGTTGAAATTAACCAGACCGATAAGAATGAACCTGCCCAGTAGTTAATTTTAAAACACCAGCTGATCAGCAAGAAAGTTAAAAACCAACTTCCGCCCGTTATCAAAACAGCTGTTAATACCCCAGCCGCCTGAAGCGATAATGGGCTTTTAGCAAAGCACCGCATCAGGTATTCCAGTTTTTCAATAACTTTACCTATGAGCACTACCGGATGGGGCAGCCATCTAGGATCCCCAACCGCCAGATCTATCAGGTAAGCGACAAAAACATATATACAGTAATTTTCCGGCATATCTTTCTTCCTGTTATTTAACCTTGTCCGGCAGCCCTAATAAGTGGTATATTTTATCCATATCCAGACTGCCCCGCACCACAGCCGCCAGTTTGTCGAAGTCCCTGTTGCGCTGTTCAAAAGCTGTCATTGAGCCGTCCACTGACAGGGGCTGTAATCCTTTTCCCCGGCGAAGGTTATTGATTAAACATCTTCTAAACTCATCTTCATCAAAAATACCATGAATATATGTGCCAAACACCAGTCCGTCCCGGCTGACCGCCCCGTCGGGGGTGGAAACTTCTCTGCCGGAACTCTCATAGACTCTAAAAACGGGCTTCGTGCCTTCAGCCAGTTCGGTCCTGCCCATGTGAATCTCATACCCGGTAATCCTGCAGCCTTGCGCTCCATCAAGCAAATGTCCTTCCCCAGCCACTTTAGCCTCTACCTGGGTGGTTATCTTTTCAGGATAAAAAGTGGTGGATATGTCCAGCAGGCCAAGACCTGCGATGCGGGGAATTTCAGATTCAGTATGGTCGGGGTCGTTTAATTCCTGTCCAAGCATTTGAAAGCCGCCACAAATGCCTATAACGGGTGTCCCCGCTCGTTTCAACTGCAGGATCCCGTCAGCCAGGCCGGAACGTTTTAAGAAATAAAGGTCTTCAATGGTGTTTTTACTGCCCGGTATGATCACCAGATCGGGTTTGCCGAGCCTGTTTCCCCTGCCTATGTAACTGAGCCTGACATCTGGTTCGTCTTCCAGGGGATCAAAATCTGTGAAGTTTGAAATATGGGGCAGATGTACCACGGCTATCTCTACATAATCTGTTTCCGTGACCTGTTCCGCCACCTGCCTGTCCTCGGAAATTGTATCCTCCTCCTGGATCCTGAATCCCTGAAAATATGGCACAATTCCAAGCACCGGCTTGCTGGTTTTTTGCTCCAAAAAATCTACCGCGGGCTGAAACAAACTAAGGTCTCCCCGGAATTTATTGATAATTATTCCTGCCACCCGGTCGCGGTCTTCTTCGGATATTAACTCCAGAGTACCAACCACCGCGGCCAGGGCGCCGCCTTTATCGATATCAGCCGCCAGTAAAACAGGCGCGTCAGCGAGCCTGGCTATACGCATGTTAACAATTTCATGCTGCTGCAGATTGACTTCAGCGGGGCTGCCCGCACCTTCCACCACAACTATATCGTATGCGTCCCGCAGGCGGTTTAAGGCCCCTTCAATCACTTTTAACGCTTTGGGTCCATAGTCAAGGTGATAATGCTGAGCTGATAAATTACCTATGGGCCGGCCAAGAACAACTACCTGTGAAGAAGCATTACCGGTGGGTTTCAGGAGAATAGGGTTCATATCGACCGACGGGTCGACGCAGGATGCCTCAGCCTGTACTACCTGGGCGCGGCCCATTTCTCCACCGTCCCTGGTAACAAACGAATTTAAAGCCATATTCTGCGATTTAAAGGGGGCAACCCGGTAGCCGTCCTGTACAAAAATGCGGCAAAGCGCCGCGACCAGCACGCTTTTGCCTACGTGAGACGCGGTACCCTGAATCATAATTACCTTAGCTTTAATGACCTTTTCACCCCGTTTCATATTTTGCCGTCCGACTTTATTTCCAGAGGAAGGCCAGCCACTATAAAATAAACCTGGTCAGCTTTGGCGGCCAGCACCTGGTTGACTTTCCCGGCCAGATCCCGGAAGAGCCTGCCCAGCGGGTATTCCGGCACAAGGCCCAGCCCCACTTCATTAGAAACCAGGATCAGATGGGCGCCGTTCTCAACTG
>JBAZQW010000261.1:0-2991 GCA_041645005.1 Desulfotomaculaceae bacterium
GTCGGGGGCGTTTCTCTTTCACGTTCCCATAGCAAAAGCCGAACGTGTATCTAATCCACGTTCGGCTCAAACCCTTGTCATTATTGACTTTTTTGGTGTCGGAGGCGGGACTTGAACCCGCACGGCCACCTACTCGACACTCCAAGTTGTTGAGTAGTATTTTCATCACTTAAACAATTGAATACCTTAAAGAACAGTCTCCATGACTCACATAAAATTATACAGCAGTGCCATGGTTACGATCCCAACCAGCAAACTATAGAAAAGGCTTCTGGTCTTAATGGCGACCAGCAGTGTGGGTATAAAGACCCAGATATACCTGTTATGAAAGCTGATATAAATATTTCCATCCGGCGCCAATACACTTAAAGCTGCTAAAGCTCCTAAAACTGCCGGGGCTACAAAAGATAACCACCGTTTTAATGGTTCAGGAAATTCATAGTGAGAAAACAGTGCTACCGGCAGGATACGAGGCAAGATAGATACCAGTGAAACGCCGGCGATCATGATCCAAATGCTAGTTTCGCTCATTGATTAACATCCCCAAACTGGCTGCAATAATAGTTGCAATAATGATATTAAACAAATTTTCCATAGTAGCCGGCACGAGATAGCCGATTAACAAACAAAGCAACGCTGAAGATAAGGCCACGAAAACATCTGATTTGCGTTTTATCATGAAGACCAATAGGCAGATATACATTGCCGGCAAAGTAAAATTCAGGCCCAAACGATCTGTATCGCCAATATAATTACCCAGTATGGCTCCCAATAGTGTGCTGGTGATCCAGCCAATATGTGAGCTTAGGTTAAGGCCAGCTATATAGGAGGCGGTGGGCAAATGATTCTGATAGCGGTTCATCGATACTGCATATGTTTCATCGGTTAATCCATAGGACAGTAGGCTGCCAACCGCAGTTGGGACTCGCCCCTTGAGGTAAGGCACCAACGATGTGGAAAATAATAAATATCTTAAATTCACTAAAACATTCGCCAGGATAATGGTAAATACTGCCCCTCCCGCTTGCATGATCCCAAGGGCGATGTATTGCCCGGCTCCCGTAAAACACAGGACCGACATCATCGTAGCCTGAACGATTGACATGCCTACATCATTTGCCAGCACCCCGAAGGCAAACCCCAGCGGCAAGTAGCCTAAAATGATTGGGATTGAGTCTTTGATTCCTTGTTTTAGTTCTTGCTTTTGCATATGTATCTCCACCCGAAATGTGGTTTACAAGGATTCGCTAAATTAGTGCGTTCAAGGGAATCCGCCATGAAAAGAAAAAGGGCTGTAGGATAAAACCTACGGCTCTTTAAAAGCAAGCTTATTGGTGCGGTGGGCGGGACTTGAACCCGCACTCCTTTTACAGAACTAGCCCCTCAAACTAGCGCGTCTGCCGATTCCGCCACCACCGCATATTGAATTTTTGAAACGAGGGTGATAAACTGATTTGAAACCTTACCACGAAGTGACATCCCCTCAAACGTGCGCGTCTGCCTATTCCGCCCACTCCGACATAAGTTACAGTTTTCGACAGATCTCTAAAAAGGCCTGCCGTCCCCGCAAAAGTTATTATAACAGACCACTATTTTGAAAGCAAGTGTAAGTGATGTCCAGCCAGGAAAAAGCCTGTTTTTCATAAATCTGCAGGACGCCCCTTAAGCCTTGTTTTATTTTTTTGCAAATAATATTTTACAAGGTTAAATTAAGAAGGACAGGTCCAAAAACATGTAGAATTAGTAAGTCTCATAGTCTCAAACATCACCATAACAGATTATTTCAGTAATGCCTTCTTAAAGGGAATATACCGGAGGAGAATAAATGTATCCACAAACCCATGTTTATTTCGCACAGGCAATCCTGGGCAGCCAATCAGATCCGTTGTCTTTGGGAAGCATCCTGCCGGACATGCTCATAGGGGAGCACTTTAACCACTGCGAGGCCCACAGCAAAGGTGTGGAAATATATAATTTTCTTGTTAAGAACCGTTCGCTGCTGGACTTCGGACAGGCGGTTTTAACCCACGGTTTTACGCCTGAAGGGCTGGATTACTACGGGGACGAAAAATATCTTGATTATGAAAAAGGCTACAGCTTTGAGAAAGCCAGACCTTTTATCGAAAAGACTATTGAGGCCTGCAGGATACCGCCGGAAATGGGCTGGTGGAAAGCTCACAATATTATCGAGATGGGTGTTGAACTGCTTGTTGGCTCCGCCGGGCATTACAGTGAGCATTTAAAGAGCGCTTTTACAAATCATGCCCTTGTATCCGAAGTGAGCGAAATGCTGCAAAACCTCTGGAAAGATAAAGACCTGAAATTTATTGCCAGAGTCGAAAGATTTATTGGCTTTATCGAATTGGAAAAGCCCGGCGTCGAGTCGCTGGCGCAGAAATACAAAGTACAGATGCAGTATAAACACAGGGTGGAAATAGACACAAAAAAAGTGGCTCACCTGATCTACAAAGCCGCTGAGACCGTCAACACTGATTTGCAGCAGTTCTTTCAAAACACATCCGCTTTAGTTAAGGATAATTTAATAAGTCTAACCAAATCTTGAGGGTATTATATATGAGGAAATTTATTATCTTTTTTTCTCTATTTGTTTTCCTTTGTCTCACCTCCCAGAGCATCGAGTCGGAAGACTGGACTTCCCCGGGAGTGCTTTCAGAGCAGATGTTTTCTGCTTTATCCGTAGTTGAAGATCAGCTGGGCCAAAAACATCTTATCGATATTAGCGCCGGGCAAAGATTGATCAGCGACGACCCTGTTGAAATTATGCAGAGAATAGAGCAGTTGAACAAAAGTGATGGTTTCAATATCGTTTTTTTGGGGGACTCCATTGTCTACGGAGACGGAACCAGGGACGAGGGGGAAACCATACCGGCCCTTCTAAAGAACAAATTATCCAGGGCGGAAACAGGTCAGGTTATCAATGTCTTTAATTTTACCCTGCCCAGCGCCGGCCCCGCAGATGTTTACCTTATC
>JBAZQW010000262.1:0-2972 GCA_041645005.1 Desulfotomaculaceae bacterium
GTGATGACGATGGCAACTAATACTGGGGCGCGCATTCTGATCATAGATGATGAAAAGCAGATCCGCAGGTTGTTAAAAGTTGCTCTTAGCGGTCATGGTTATGAGTTGGAAGAAGCCGATTGCGGTTTAGACGGCCTCAATAGAGCCGCGGTATTCAGGCCGGATCTGATTATTCTTGATTTAGGGCTTCCTGATCTGGAAGGGCTGGAAGTGATCAGGCGCCTGCGGGAATGGTCCAAAACACCGGTAATAATATTGTCTGTAAGGGAACAGGAAAATGATAAAATTACCGCCCTGGACGCCGGGGCTGATGATTATGTTACGAAGCCCTTCAGTATGGGAGAACTGCTTGCCCGCATCAGGGCGGCCTTGCGGCACGCGGCCGGTTTGGGGAATGAACCGGTGTTGAACTTTGATGATTTGGTGGTTGACGTGGCCCACCGCCGCGTTACCGTAAACGGGCATGAGATAAAGCTGACCCCGACGGAGTATGAGCTGGCGAAGAATTTAGCCATTTATGCCGGGAAAGTACTCACCCACAGGCAGCTATTACGCGCCGTTTGGGGCCCGTCCTACGAAAATGACACCCAGTACCTGCGGGTTTATATTGGACAGCTCCGCCGCAAAATTGAGGAGGACCCGTCACGTCCGCGCCATATCATAACCGAGCCTGGCGTGGGTTACCGGTTATTATGATAGTGAAAGGCACGAAGTATCAAATTCAATCCGTCCGAACTCTGGCCGGTTGATTGACAACCGGTTTTTTTTTCTATATATTGAAGGTATAAGTAAATAATATTCTTCGTTAGGTGAGGCTTCTACACAGACACATGCCACTGCCCGGAAATGTCGAGAGACGCCTACGGGTTAACAGGTACTACCGGCTTAAGGTTTTACTTAATGTGGCTGGGATATTTCCCTAGCTGTGTACGTGTCAAAACTTTTACGAGTGGAGAAGGTTTGCTGTATTTTTTTTGAAGGAAAAAACCTTCTTTTTTGGGGTTTTTTTATTTTTTGTTGAGACAAGCTAAGAGATGGATGATTAGTTTCTTATTAACAGTCTGGGGTGCTTACAATGATTAAGACCTACTTTTACAGTCACCTGGAAAAGAAAATGTATCACGATGTCAACCTTTGGGAAAAAGATCGTTTTCTTAAACATGAAGAAGATGTGTTGTGGGTAGATTTGTTTAATTTTACCGATGAGGAGATCAAAAAAGTAGCCCAGATTTTTGATTTCCACCCGCTGGCTGTTGAAGACTGCCTCAGCTTCAGCCCGCGCGCCAAGCTTGATAATTATGAGGACTACTACTTATTTGCCATGCACGCCATAAGATACAATGAGGAGTCCGAGGAAGAGATAGAGCTGGAACAATTGAACGTTTTTCTTGGGCAGAACTTCGTGGTTACGGTGCACAGGCAAACCCTGCCGGTCCTGGGACGGCTGGCCAAAATCAGCCTGCAAAGCCCCAAGTTTTTAAATAAAGGAATGGAATTTTTTCTGTATGCGATTATTGACGGCAACACAGACGATATTTTCCCCATTTTGGACCGTCTCAGCATACGTATTGACGAGCTGGAAGATGAAATATACGGACAGCCGAGTAAAGAGATTACTGAGGAATTCTTATCATTGAAAAGAACTATTTTAACTATCCGCCGCGCTGTTATACCCCAGAGAAGAATCTTTGCCAGTATAAACTCGGGAGGGCACCCCTACTTTGACATCAGGGAAGATATAAAGCCGTACTTTTTGGATCTGGTCGACCACATGGAGCGGATTACCGACTCTCTGGACGGGTACCGCGACCTGATGGACGCCTCCCTTACCACCTACCATTCTTTAATCAGCACCCGCACCAACGAAGCGATCCGTGTGCTTACCGTGATATCTACAATTTTCATGCCGCTTACCTTTTTAACCGGCTTTTTCGGCATGAACGTGCCGTTGCCCTACCAGAATATAAGTTTGTCAACTTTGTTGATCTTGTTTATTCTTGTTAGCGTTACGGGTCTGATGCTCTTGTTATTCAAAAGGCTGAAGTGGATTTAGCCTGCTAAAATAAAATATTGTAAAATTTACAACAGTATTTTAATGCTATTTTAAGTTTTCTAAGTAGAATTAGTGGTAAGGAAATTTTTTTAAGGAGGTTCTGTTATGAGGCTTTTCAAGTTACCAGCGGTAAAGATATTCGGCGCTTTCCTGGCGGGAGTGCTGGTTGTGCTTGCTGTTGCGTTTGCCGGCAACTGGCATGGGCTGCCCCACCTTAGCTGGGCGGAAGATAACAACTCCGGGGTTCTTCAGGCAGCGCCGCTGCCGGGTCTTGGTCCGGACGTAATTCCAGACATGGTTGCCGGAGCCGGTCCGGCTGTGGTGAGAATCAACACTACCACCATAAGCAGCGGCAGTCAGAATAATCCGTTCTTAAACGACCCGTTTTTCAGGCAGTTTTTTGGCAACCAGTACAGTGTCCCCACGCAGCCTCAAGAGAGCCACGGTTTAGGTTCGGGATTTATCGTATCGCCGGACGGATATATTTTAACCAACGAGCATGTTATCAGCGGCGTCAGCGAGATTGAAGTAACCCTTTCCAGCAGGGAAAAACCGTACCCGGCCAAAAAAGTGGGTGCCGACAGTGATTTGGATTTGGCGGTGCTTAAGATTGATGCCGAGGGAGATTTGCCCTACGTGTCCATGGGTGATTCCGAGAGTGTCAGGGTGGGAGACTGGGTTGTAGCCATCGGTAACCCTTACGGTCTCGACCATACCGTCACAGTGGGAGTGATCAGCGCCAAGGGGCGTCCGATGACCATAGAGGATAAACAGTACAGAAACCTGCTCCAGACCGACGCGTCCATTAACCCCGGCAACAGCGGCGGCCCGCTGCTGAACCTGAAGGGCGAGGTGGTGGGAATCAACACCGCCATCAGCGTGCAGGCCCAGGGCATAGGCTTTGCGATACCAAGCAGCA
>JBAZQW010000263.1:0-2947 GCA_041645005.1 Desulfotomaculaceae bacterium
AGAAATGCTGGGTGTGGGAGAAAGCCCCAGTATAGGTGTGCAAAAGGGGATTGTCACAGATACGGAGTCAGCCGCCAGGTCTGTTAAACAGGCTTTAGAAAAAGCTGAAAAAATGGCTGGCCTGAAGATAGACTGTGCGTATTTAAGCTATAACGGAGCAAGTATACAGGTAAGGAATTGCCGTATTGAAAACCCGGCCGGCGACATCCCCGCAGACAGCGCGGGAGATAAAAAAACCACCGGTCTTGAGGCGCTGGCAGTTACTGGAATACCCCGGGATGAAGATCCTTTGCAGATAATATCAACCCGTATTGGATTAACCGGATTTGGGTGTGAGGCCAGGGCGATAACAGCCAGGTCCCGGGATCTAGTGCAATTGACCCAAAGCGTTCGTCTGGCGGGATTGGAGTCTAAGGGCATAATATATGGGCCGCTGGCAACAGCGGAGGTTCTATTGACCCCGGCCGAGAGAGAGTTAGGCGCCATCCTTGTAGATATCGGGGCTGGACAAACCTCAGTGAGTATTTTTGACAGGTGTATGCTCAAGGAGACTGCGGTTTTTCCACTTGATGGAGAGCATCTTGCCAGTGATCTGGCCATTGGTTTACGCATATCCCTGGGCCAGGCGCGAGAAATATTATGGGCTGGCTCTTTGGCACCCGGGGTGGATCAGGCGGCAGTGTATGCCCTGTCTGCTGAACCGGAAGGTCCGGGCGCCGGAAAAAGCCGGGATCACCTGACCAGATCGATAATAGAAGCGCGGGCTGAAGAAATTATAGATCTGATTGATGAGTTGATCAAAAGTTTTAATTACCCTGGTGCGCTACCGGGCGGTGTGATTTTATCCGGCGGAGTGTCCGGGCTGGATGGTCTGGCTCTTATGACTGAAAAAAAACTACAAAAACTGGTTAAAGTCGGCACGGCACCGCAAGGCGGCATTGTTTTGAGACCTGCCTGCGCTTGCGCCCTGGGTTTGGTAAGGTATGCTTACAAACATTTTGCCCTTGAAAGAAAAAACTTCTCCAAGAGCGGCCTGAAAGAGTCAGCCGCGAAGATATTAGATTGGTTCCAGGTCCAGTTAAATGATTATAAAGCCGGTCAGTCAAAAAACCAGTAAACTAATGGCTCTACGGCGTCCAAAATAAGGTTGGTTACTCACAGTAACGACAGAGGGGGACAAAGACATGCTAGATTTTGATCTCGACCTTGACCAGTTTGCCAATATTAAGGTCATAGGGGTCGGGGGAGGTGGCAACAACGCGGTAAACCGGATGATTAACGCCGGTCTTAAAGGTGTGGAGTTTATCGCGGTGAACACTGATGCCCAGGCGCTTTATCTGGCGCAGGCCAATCACAAGATCCAAATCGGCACCAAACTTACTAAAGGGCTGGGCTCGGGAGGAAACCCCGAGATCGGCGAGAAGGCTGCCGAAGAAAATCGTGACGAAATTTTACATGCGCTGAAAGGCTCTGACATGGTCTTTGTCACCGCCGGCATGGGAGGCGGCACCGGAACAGGTGCGGCGCCCATAGTAGCGGAAATAGCCAAGGAACTGGGTGCCCTCACTGTGGGAGTGGTAACCAGGCCGTTTACCTTCGAGGGGCGCAAGAGAGCCTCACAGGCTGATTCAGGTATTGAGAATCTGAAGTCCAAGGTAGATACACTGATCACAATCCCCAATGACCGTCTTTTACAAGTAATTGAAAAAAATACTTCTATTGTTGAGGCCTTCCGCATCGCCGATGATGTGCTGCGCCAGGGGGTCCAGGGCATCTCCGACCTGATTGCCGTGCCTGGTCTGATCAATCTGGATTTTGCCGACGTTAAAACAATTATGAAGGATACAGGGTCAGCTTTAATGGGTATCGGCAGCGCCAAGGGTGATAACAGGGCGACAGAAGCCGCCCGGGGCGCCATTTCCAGCCCTTTACTGGAGACGTCCATTGAAGGGGCAAGAGGGGTTCTTTTAAATATAACGGGCGGAACTTCCCTGGGGTTGTTCGAGGTCAACGAAGCGGCGGAGATTATCTTCCAGGCCGCCGATCCTGAGGCGAATATCATCTTTGGGGCCGTTATTGATGAAAAAATGGAAGAAGAGGTAAGGGTGACTGTTATAGCCACCGGCTTTGAACAGAGAGTCTATAAAAAGGAACGCCAGAAGCCGGATTTGGAGATTAAGCCCTTTTCCAACCATGATGACCTCGATATTCCGGCCTTTTTAAGACGACGCTAAAAATATACCCCCGTCGCAGGGGGTTTTTTTTGTATAAAATTAGTATCCTCCACTAAAGCTAGGATTACTATAAAAATGGTTGGACTTGGCTGGCTGTGCCGGAAAAGAATCCGGCAGTTTAAAAAAAAGATAAGCCCGAAGGATTTACATCTTCTGCGGGGAATAAGAAAGGTAATCGTACATTTAATCACATTCTATAGGGAGGAGGAAGAGCAATGCAACAGAAAAAAAACTGTCACCTTACCGAGATGGCCAGTTCCGCCGGCTGAGCGGCAAAAATCGGTCCCAAGGACCTGGCACAGGTACTGTGTCATTTAAGCCCTATAGAGGACCCGAATCTGCTGGTTGGCTCCTCCACCTCTGATGATGCGGCTGTTTACCGCCTGAATGAAGAAATGGCAATAGTGCAGACGGTAGATTATTTTACCCCGGTGGTTGATGACCCTTATACATTTGGCCAGATTACCGCGGCGAATGCCTTGAGTGATATTTATGCCATGGGCGCAAAACCACTCCTGGTCCTTAACATTATTGGTTTCCCGGTCAAACTGCTGCCTCTGGAGGTTTTGGTTGAAATTCTGAAAGGCGGCGCAGACAAGGTTAAGGAAGCAGGAGCGATTGTGGCCGGCGGTCATTCCATCGAGGACAACGAGCCCAAGTACGGGATGGCGGTTACCGGCCTTGTCCACCCGGACCGCGTCATCACTAACGCC
>JBAZQW010000264.1:0-2939 GCA_041645005.1 Desulfotomaculaceae bacterium
TTATGCTGTGGAAGAAAAGAAAGAATAAGTTTATAAGGAGGTTTTTGTTATGTCAGCTTGGTGTAATACCGTAAGACAAATTCTCAACATAGAATTATGCCAGATCCATCATCTGGCACATCTGGCCATGTTTGCCCCGAATGAGGTGGCCAGGGGAATGGTACTGGACCTGATAGGCCACGAACTGGGGGAGGCAAGATTCTGGTCTAATATTCTGTGCTGCACTTGTGAACCATGCGCATATGAACCAGGCACACAGGTCTCTCCGACCGCCGGATATATGCCTGGCATGCCCTGTCCCGGCGCCGGTGAAGGTTTCGCGCCTGGCATGGGTATCGGTGTCGGCGTAGGAGCAGGCGCTGGTGTAATCTTCGGACCAGGCATGGGCATCGGTGTCGGCGTTGGCGCCGGCGCGGGTGTAATCGTAGAACCAGGTATGGGCCTGGGCCCGGGTGTTGGTTTTGGTCCTGAATTTGGCTTTGGCCCCGGTATGGGTGTCGGCGCCGGTGTTGGCTTTGGCCCCGGTATGGGCGTCGGCGCCGGTGTTGGCTTCGTCCCTGGCATGCCCATGCCCTGCCCCGAAATGCCCATACCCTGCCCCACTCCTGCTCCCACTGTCAGTCCCGGATTTGGCATCGGTCCTGCCGTAGGCACCAGCCCGGGTTTAACTTTTGGCTCCGGTGTTATAGAGGGTCCGGGGATGCTGCCCGGCGCCGGCATGGAACCTACAGCCGGCTTCGGTACCGAACCCGAAGTTAGCGGTGGTGTCGGCATGGGGCCTGGCGGTGTTTTGGGCCCGGGCATAAGTTTTGGACCAAACATGCCCAGCTTCGGATCGGGTACTCCCAACTTTAATCCCGGCGCGAGCGGCCCATGTCCCGTCGTGTCACCTTTTGCAGTTGAAGAAGAGAAAGAAAAAGAGCCAGAAGAGAAAAAATAATTTCTCTGGAAAAACTGCCCTTTCATTGGGCAGTTTTTTTGATCCCCGTAATCCAGTCACCGAAAACCCCCTAATCCTATATAATGGATAAAGCGAAGCTGGGATATGGTAGGTAAAATATAAGATTAAACAGTTGAGGTCAGCTCATTCAAACCAGGCTTTTCTTCCCCTGCCGCAGCGGTTTTTCCCGCAAAGCCGGCCCTCTCGTAGTAAGCGGCAAAAGACGGAACCTGTACAATCTCAAGTTCAGGATAGCGCAGGGCTGTGAGTTTTCCACCCATAACACAGCCCTGGTCAATGTCTATGGTATTATTTGCAAATACAGCATCAGGAACAGGAGTGTGGCCGTATACGATCAACGCGTCACCGCTGTACTCCCGTGCCCAATCCCGTCTTACAGGCAGGCCTTGATCAGTTGTTTCCCCGGTGGCGTCTCCAAAAAAGCAGAAATTCCTGATCCTTTCATTTAACTTACCGATCATATTCTCCCTGATCCCACCATGAGACACCACCAGCCTGCCCCGGTCAAGGATCAGGTACGGCGGCGCCTCCCGGTAAAGATTCAGAAATTCCTCCCTGAAGTATTCCCTTTCATCTTCCGGCAGTGCCTTTATTTCGGCTGCAGTCTTTTCCAGACCGTTGGCAATTTTGATATTTCTTCCTTCCAGATAACGGGAAAGCTTACGGCAGTGGTTTCCGGTAACGTAGAGGGCGTTACCCGAGTCAACCATGTGTTTTACCAGCCAGAAACTATCCAGGCTGCGGGGGCCCCGGTCAACAATATCGCCGAGAAATACAGCCTTCCTTCCCCGCGTATGGTAGTGGCAGCCATATCGCCTGCTGTAACCGAGTTTTTTAAGAAGCAGGGTCAATTCATCACAGCAGCCGTGTATGTCACCGATGATATCAAAGGGACCGGGCCAGGTAACCTCATGGTTGCGGATTTCCACTTTAAAATTGTGACTGTTTAAATCTCTCTCCGTTATCACCCTTACCTGATCAAACCCCTCTTTATGAACAACCTTTAAACTCCTGCGCAGCATTTTCTGCATCCCGGTAATCGCCTTGCCGGTTACCCTGCGGTCCCGTCCGCTGTTCCGCGCCAGACAGATCTGCTCCGGCAGGTCAAAAACCAGCAGGGTAACGTTGAAACCGTGTTTTCTCCCCAGTTGCAGAAGTTCCCGGCGGGCCACCGGGGTAATTGCGGTGGAATCAGCTACAGTAAAGCGGCCCAGGGAGAGGCGGCGCTCAATGGTAAATCGGAAGAGCTTAAACGCTTCCCGCGATGCTGAAATGTTTGTTTCAGAGTCACTGACGAGCGAGCGGCAGCGGTCTGAAGACACTACCATCGTATCCCTGAAGTAACGGGCGGCAAAGCTGGACTTGCCGCAACCCGGCACGCCGCACATGACTAAAAGAGTGGTCCTGGGTAAAGATATACCAGCCATACCAGCCATACCAGCTATCTCCGTCTGTTTAATTTTTTACTTTAAGTTTAGCCTTAAAGTTCACCATTTATGCCGTAGATTGGAGAATTGGACAGTGGTTTTTGTTCAATTCTTTTTTTTATAAAATTCTTTCGAGTGACAATATGTTACATATTTCCCGAAGGTTATTAATCAATAATTGTTGAAGATCGGATGAGATTATACAACAAGGGCAGGCATTTAAATGAATCCTTTTCCTAAATGGCATGCCATCCGTTCCAGATACGCGCTCCTGGCCGCGGTGACACTGATTATTGTACTCTGCGTCGGCTGGTCTGTTTCCCGCTACCTGGTAAACAGCGCCAGGGGTATACTGCAGAACGAGAGCAATAGCCAGGCAGGCGCTTTATCCAGTCACCTTCTTGACAAATTGGAAGAAACTGAACACTCTGTAATGGTTATGGCGGGAACCCCCTGGGTAGCTCCCGCTTTGCTGACAGGCGGCGCTGAGGATATCGGGCGCGCCAACCTGGTTCTGGACAGGTACCGGGAGGCCCTGGATGCCACGGTCT
>JBAZQW010000014.1:0-17484 GCA_041645005.1 Desulfotomaculaceae bacterium
GGGTCAACCAGATCGCAGACACCAATTTCATATCCTATAACATGCTGGGTGCGCAGGGCGATCATCACTGACGCGTCACAAGGCAGAGCCAGCGCTTCGTCGTAAGAGTTCGTGTGCAGGGACTGGGTACCGCCCAACACAGCAGAGAGGGCCTCAAAAGCAGTCCTCATAATGTTGACCATAGGCTGCTGAGCAGTCAGGCTGACGCCGGCAGTCTGGGTGTGGAAACGAAGTGTCCAGGATCTCGGACTCTTGGCGCCAAAACGCTCTTTCATAATTTTTGCCCAAACGCGACGTGCCGCCCTGAACTTGGCGACTTCCTCAAGGAAGTTCAGGTGAGCGTTAAAGAAGAAAGAAAGCCGTGGGCCAAAGTTATCAACATCTAATCCAGATTTTATTGCAGCATCTACATAGGCGATCCCATCCGCCAGGGTGAAAGCGATTTCCTGGGCAGCAGTGGCGCCAGCTTCACGGATGTGGTAACCGCTGATGCTGATGGTATTCCACTGTGGGATTTCCTTGGAGCAGTACTCGAAGATGTTGGAAATGAGACGCATTGAAGGTTCTGGAGGCAGGATATATGTGCCCCGGCAGATATATTCCTTAATCACGTCGTTTTGAATAGTACCGTTAATTTCTGACTTCTTAAAACCTTGATTTTCAGCACAGGCGATGTACATGGCCAGCAGCACGCCTGCCGGTGCATTGATGGTCATCGAGGTGCTGACCTTGCCCAAGGGAATCTGGTTGAAAAGAGTTTCCATGTCCGCTAGAGAGTCAATGGCCACGCCCACTTTACCGACTTCACCCCGTGCCAGCGGATGGTCAGAGTCATAACCGATTTGGGTAGGCAGGTCAAAGGCGCAGCTGAGGCCTGTCTGGCCCTGTTCCAGCAGGTAGCGGAAACGCTGGTTGGTTTCTTCAGCCGAGCCAAAACCAGCATATTGGCGCATGGTCCACAAACGACCACGGTACAAGTTGGGCTGCACACCCCGGGTAAACGGATATTCCCCAGGCAAGCCCAGGTCTTGATCGTAGTCCCTGTCTGCGAGATCTAGCGGTGTATAAACAGTGTTAATGGTGATCCCGGAATCAACAGCAAACTCAGCTTCTCTTTCCGGGCGTTTTTTCACTGTCTCTTCCAACTTCGCAGCCCACTTCTCTTTCTTGGCTGCTATTTTGTCCAGTTGATCTTGTTTAAACAAGATATCTCCTCCTTCCATTTTAACTATTTTCTGCCAAGCGCCTCTTTAATCAGCGCGGGGACTTCGAACGGCAGCGGAGCTACTTTGGCGCCGGCAGCTGTCAACGCATCAACTTTACCCTGGTAGGTTCCCTTGCCGCGCTCAATAATGGCTCCTGCGTGTCCCATGCGTTTGCCTGGAGGTGCGCTTTTGCCAGCGATGAAGGCTACGACCGGCTTGGTCATTTCCTTGATATATTCAGCAGCTATTTCCTCATTGTTGCCGCCGATTTCACCAATCAGCACGACTGCCTTGGTTTGCTCGTCTGTTTCAAACATTTTTAAAACATCTACGAAGGTCAGGCCCACTGCCCGGTCGCCGCCCATGCCAACAACGGTGGACTGGCCGAGGCCATTAGCGGTGAGGTTGCCGACTATTTCATAGGTCAAGGTCCCGGAGCGGGCAACTACGCCGATGTCGCCCTTAATGAAATACTGGTTTGGCGGAATGCCCATCTTGCATTTGCCGCCAGAAACAATACCGAATGTGTTCGGCCCGAGCACATAGGCTCCCTTGCGTTTCGCATAGGCAACGATATCGATTTCATCAAATACCGGCACGCCCTCTGTTACTATTACGACTACCTTCACGCCTGCTTCTAAATTTTCCAGCGCGGCGTCTTTGGTTGCCGGAGCGGGAACAAATATAACCGAAGCGTCAATCCTGTGTTTTTCACAGGCCTCACGCACGGTGTTATATACAGGTATGCCCTCTACTACGGCCCCACCTTTTCCGGGGGTGCATCCGGCAACAATTTTGGTTCCATAGGCAAGCATCTGCTTGGTATGGAAAGAGGCCTGTCTGCCTGTTATGCCCATGACTAGTACATTCGTATTCTCATCAATGATAATAGCCAATTTTACTTATCCTCCCTTTTCAAGAAATTCTAGAGATTTCATCTCTTCACTTATGATTAAGATAATCTATTTTGTAAGTTCAATCACTCTTCTTGCGGCATCCTGCATGAAATCGAATGCTTCTATACCGATTGACTTCAAGATTTCCCGGCCGGCTTCCTGGTTGGTACCTACAAGACGTATCACCACAGGCACAGGAAAACCTCCCAGTTCAGTGTTTATATCCTTAAAGGCATTAGCAACATCGTCGCAGCGGGTAATGCCGCCAAAGATATTAATGAACATAGACTTCGGTTTCAAGCCAAGAAGAATCTTGAGGGCTTTAGCAGTCGCTTCTCTGCCGGTCCCGCCGCCGCAGTCAAGGAAGTTTCTCGGAGTGCCGCCGAAAGCCTGGAGTGTGTCCAGGGTCCCCATGGTAATGCCGGCTCCGTTAGCCATCACAGCGATATCGCCGTCCAGTTCCACAAAGGACAGGCCGAGGTCGGCTGCCGCTCTTTCAGCAGGGGATTTATCATCAACGAGGGGCAGATCTTTCATGCGGAACGCCGCATCATCATCAATGGTAACTTTGGCGTCAGCAGCTATTACCTTGTCATCGCTGAAAACAAGCGGGTTAATTTCAACGAGTTCGGCGTCTTTTTCTTTACAAATCTTGTACAGGTTTTGAACTATTTTCACCATTTCTTTTCCGTGCGGGCTGTTTATAGCAACGCCCATTTGTCTGATAACATCACGGGCAAAGAAAGGATGCATGCCTAGCTCCGGATCGATGTGTTTCTTAATGATGTACTCTTCCGGCTGCGCTTCAATTTCCATCCCGCCGTAAGCGGAAGCGATCATGACAGCCTGCTTGGCAGAGCCGTCTACAGTAATTGACATGTATAGTTCTTTGTCAATCTTTAATTTTTCTTCTACCAGGACACATTCTACCGGCAGTCCCTGGATGGTCATGGCCAGAACTTCTTTAGCAGCCGCTTTGGCTTCTTCCGGAGTGTTAGGAAACTTAATACCCCCAGCTTTACCTCTCTTGCCTGACAGGACCTGAGACTTTACAACACATGGACCACCAATTTCCGCAGCAACTTTTGCGGCATCTTCCGGGTTGGTAACCATTCTGCCTTTCGGAGTCGGTATGCCGAACTTGGCAAAAAGCTCCTTACCCATGTACTCGAACATTTTCACAGGCTAAATCTCTCCTCTCCATTTTTGTTTTTTTGCGCTTTATTTGAAAAAATATTTTTCAATATTATTCCCCAATAGAATAACTTCGTTACAAAAAGGTATTTTCCTTCAATTGTAGTAAATTTAAAAAATATTCTGGCTGGATCACCTCCTTTTTATCCTCCCGTACCATAGAATGTAAAAATCTACCTCTCAAAAGATTTATACATACGGAAGGAAGTGCTTAATACTTGCATTTCAATATAACTTATTTGGATCTTACCAGTAAAACTACCCCCAGTCTCACCGGCAAACCTCAGTTATAAATATTTCTCTATTGGCTCAAAGTATCGAAAGTTGTGATTATCAGAGAAAAGGGTATTAGCCCAACCAATAATGTTCACCGGCCGGGCATTGATAAATACCACAGGTTTTTTTCTTGTCTTCCCCAAGGCCTGGCTTGTCTGCATAGACATCAAATTCCTCCAGGGAAACTAACCCCAGTAATCCTTCTGGTTATTCTTTACTTAACGGCGTAAATCTTAATGCCTTCTTGATAAAGGTCCCCACCCAGGGTATCGTTAACAACGACCACCGGGAAATCCTCAACGACGAATTCATGAACCGCCTCTGCTCCAAGATCCGGGTATGCGATAACCTTGGCGCTCTTAATGCTCTTGGCTATCAGCGCTGCGGCTCCGCCAATTGCAGCGAAGTATACACCCTTGTACTTCTTCATCGCTTCAATCACTTCCGGGGACCTTTTCCCCTTGCCGATAGAAGCTTTCAGGCCCAGTTTGTAAAGTTCAGGAGCGTACGGGTCCATACGGTAACTGGTTGTGGGACCACAGGAACCAACAACTTTTCCTGGCTTTGTCGGGCTTGGCCCTACGTAGTAAATAATCTGACCTTTAGGATCAAAGGGCAGTTCATTGATTTTACCTGCTTCGATCAGATCCACCATTCTCTTGTGAGCGGCGTCCCGGCCGGTATAAATGAGACCGCTGATTAAAACCTGCTGCCCGATTCTAAGCTTTTCTACGTCTGCATCCGTTAATGGGGTAGTAAGCCTGATCTGGGTCAATATTTTCACCTCCCCTGTTAATTCCACTATATCTTTTCATTAATTATGAAATATTTACAGAACTACTTCCTTATGCCTTGCCGCGTGACAGTTAATGTTAACTGCTACCGGCAGGCTGGCGATGTGGGCAGCGTAAGTTTTGATGTGCACAGCCAGGGCAAAGTTTCTGCCTCCCAAGCCTTGGGGTCCGTATCCCAGGTTGTTTACCTTTTCCAGCAGTTCCGCCTCAAGCTTTGCCATTACCGGATCTTCATTCTTTGAACCAATTTCCCGCAGCAGCGCTTCTTTCGCAATTAATGCCGCTTTTTCCATCGTGCCGCCAATGCCCACGCCTAAAATAACAGGAGGGCAGGGGTTCGGGCCGGCGTTTTTAGCCACTTCAAGAACAAAGTTCTTAACGCCTTCCACTCCGTCAGCCGGCTTCATCATCTTAATGGCGCTCATGTTTTCACTGCCGCCGCCTTTAGGAGCGAGGGTGATTTTGAGGTTCTCACCCGGGACGATCTTGGTGTGAATAACCGGAGGGGTATTGTCCCCGGTATTCTTGCGCTCAAGCGGATGGCTCACGATGGATTTCCTGAGGTAGCCCTTGGTATATCCTTGTCTAACGCCCTCAGTTATCGCCTCGTAGAGATCGCCGCCCTCGATGTGAACATCCTGTCCCAGCTCCAGGAAAATAACCGCGTAGCCGCAGTCCTGGCACATGGGGACCTGCTCGTCACGAGCAATCTCAGCATTCTTGATCAGAATCTGAAGAATCTCTTTCCCCGTGTTAGAGACTTCGGTTTCGTAGGCCTTCTTAAATGCCTCCATCACGTCTGCTCCCAGGTAGAAGTTGGCCTCCTGACTCATTCTTGCTACGTTTTCCGTAATGACACTTGTCTTAATGCTTTTAATTTTTATTCCCCCCTTTGCTAAGTGTTGGTCCCAACACATTATATGCTGCAAAATCTGTACCATCGATATAGTACCTATATCCGGCAACTGCGGACGCAGTTACTTTTTTTGACCTGAAAGCCAGCGTGTACTAGCTTTTAAGGTTATTTTGAACGTAACTGATCATAAAATTTAGGCTGAGACAAATATGTAAAATTTATTCGTATTTTGACAACAATTATTCTAATTTTAAGAAGAATAGGCAGCTTAACCTTTGGGGCGAATGACATTTCTTATTATTATAAAATTTCTAAATTTTAATATTTGCGGGCTTTTGCCTTTTCAACTTATTGTAAAGAGTTGCCAGAGAAATATTTAAAGCTTGCGAAGCCCGCCTCTTTCCTTCAACAGTGTTGCCGTATTTTGCCACAGCCTTGCGAATTAGTATTTCTTCCATTTGGTCGATGGATATCAGCTCGATGTCTCGATCATGGGATATTCTGAATTGATTTATGTGCTGACTAAGATTTTTCTTGTTGATTGTCTCCTCATCCATGGTAACCATTACTCTCTCGATAACATTCTCAAGCTCACGAACATTACCGGGCCAGTCAAAGTTATAAAGCATTTCCACTGCTTCCTTGGAAACGCCTCTAACCTTTTTACCCAGTTTTCTATTCAGCTTGACGATCAGGTTGTCTAAAAGAACCGGCAGGTCCTCCTTGCGTACCCTCAGCGGTGGTATGGTGATTTCAACAACATTCAAGCGGTAAAAAAGGTCCTCCCTGAACTTGCCAAGACGAATCAATTCCCGCAGGTTGCGGTTGGTAGCAGATATAACACGCACGTCAACCTTTATGGTCTGGTTGCCGCCAACCCGCTCAAATTCCATTTCTTGTAATACACGCAGCAGCTTTCCCTGAAGAATAAGATTCATATCTCCAATTTCATCCAGGAATATAGTACCACTGTGCGCCAGTTCGAATTTTCCGATTTTAGATTTTACCGCACCGGTAAAAGCACCCTTGGCGTAGCCGAAGAATTCACTTTCAAGCAGTGTCTCAGGTATCGCCGCACAGTTTACTTTAATAAACGGGTTTTCCCGCCGCATAGAAGACGAGTGAATCGCGTGAGCAAACAATTCTTTGCCTGTGCCGCTTTCACCTAAAAGCAGAACGGTTGTGTTGCTGCGCGCTGATTTTTCAGCTAAATTTATACATCTTTTAAGCTCTTCGCTGTTGCCAAGGATATCATCAAATGTATATTTGCTTGTGGTTACTTGTCCCAATTTATCTGTAAGGTGTTCAATAATAGTCGTGCTTTTTTTTAGTTCTTCCATGATATTCATAACATCTGTAAAATGCTGGAATACAACGACGCCGCCTTCCATCATCCCGTCAACATTAATTGGCGCCGCGTTGGAAACAACTTCAGCCATACTTCCGCCAACTTTTGTTCTGTGTCCAAAAACAAGTTTTCCGGTTTTTAGAACAGACGCCAGGGCGCCGTCAGGAGATGCTTCAAAAATATTTTGACCGATTCTGTCCTTCTCGGAAATACCTGTAACCCTGGAAAAGGCATTGTTTACGTATTGAATGTTGCCGTCGATATCAGCTACTTCAATAGCTTCCTGGACTGAATCAAGTATAGCCGACAGCTGGCTTTTAACCCTTTTGATTTCCAGGAGTTCTTTCTTTTTTTCCTTTAAGATGGTTATAATTAAGTTGGCAGCCTTGGCCTCCATGACTGCCGTCTTACTGCTTATGTTTTGCTGGATCATATCCCGCACTTCTGGTAATCCAGTGGTCTCTATAATCACATCAAGATCCGGCAGGTTTAGAAGCTCATGAAAATCTCTAGTAACAGAAATACCTTCTTCTTGCGCGGCAACGATTCCAGGCGCCTCCGGCTCGACATCGGATATCCCGACTATCTCCACTTCCTTTATTTCCTTGAGCATTCCGAATATGGAATGGCCTCCCCGACCGCCGCCAACTATGGCCACTTTAACTAACTTCAACAGGCACCACCTCTTATGCAAACCATATCTTCAGTTTAGTCTTCGACGACAGTCACCAGGCCTCCTTCTAAAAGTTAAAATAATATTTATTAAATAAGAACAAAAAAATTCGAACAAGTGTTTTAATATATCAGATTTGTGTTATACTTAAATGGATAAGATTACTAGCAAAGGCTGGTGCTGCAATGGATTCGGACCTCACTCCTAAACAGGCGGCTATAATCGATGTGATCAAGAAAAACATCCGGCAGAAAGGCTACCCTCCCTCGGTCAGGGAAATAGGCCAGGCGGTAGGTTTAAATTCCAGCTCTACCGTACACGGGTATCTAAAAAAATTGGAGGCCAAGGGATATTTAAGGCGTGATGCCACAAAGCCAAGAGCCATAGAGGTTCTGGACGACCTTGAAGGTGAAAAAGTTGAATTTGTCAACGTACCGCTCCTTGGTAAGGTTGCTGCCGGACTTCCGCTTTTAGCAGTTGAGAACAGAGAGGACCTTTTTCCGCTTCCTACCCACTTTACTGGTTCGGGTGAGTTTTTTATGTTAACAGTCCGTGGTGACAGCATGATCGAAGCCGGGATCTTTAACGGTGATATGGTTATTGTAAGACAGCAGAATGACGCGAACAACGGCGATGTGGTAGTCGCTCTTTTAGACGAGGAAGCTACAGTAAAAAGATTCTTTAAAGAAAAAGACAGGGTCCGGCTCCAGCCTGAAAATAGCCTGATGGAGCCCATTTTCGCATCCGATCTTAAAGTGCTCGGCAAAGTAATTGGTTTGGTGCGTCGCATTCATTGATTTTTAGCCGCGTGGCCTGTCATAGCAAAGCCAAATGATTCATCGCATGATTTAGAAGGCGGATTTACTTTTTATTATAAAAATATGCGGGGGACTGTTTCCCAGAATATGTGGAACAGCCCCCTTTTTTCTTTAGGACGCTTATTATATCACCTATTGTAATACAGTATATTTTGATATTAGGCATTTTAAAGGCACTCTTTTTAGCTAGGTATTTAGAAAAAAATGCTAAATTAATTATTTATACTAACTCGCTAACATTTTAAAGCAATATGAAAAACAAATAGTATTTCCTAAAACTTCAGAAAACGCTGGCGATTCTCCATATCGTTAACAAAAGTTATAAAAGCTTCGATGGCATAACCACCTATCCCCTGGGTATGCCGTACCTGGTAGAGATACCTGCTCAAATCAACGCCATCCAGCTGTACTTTCTTAATTCTACCCAGTTCTAAAGATTGCTGAACCGCATATTTTGAAACTATGCTTACCCCAAGGTTTGCTTCAACTGCTGTTATCACCGCTCTGGTACTGCCCAACTCCATTGTGTGCGGTATTTTTTCCAGCGAAACACCTTTTTCCCCAAGTCTCTGCTCTAACGATCGTCTGGTCCCGGAACCCTGTTCACGCAGGATCATTGATTCATTCTTAAAATCATCAAGCGTGATCACGTCCAGGGTTGCCCAGGGGTGTGTGGGGTGTACAATTAATATTAATTGATCCATCAGCCATGGCTGACAATCAATCCCTTCACCTTCCAAGGTTGCCCCGGTGATGCCCAGATCAATTTCCCTGTCCCTGATCCAGCGGCAAACCTGACCGCTGCCCGCAACCTTCAGAACTACTTGAATACCTGGATATTTTTCCTTAAATCCACCTATCAGAAGGGGAAGAAGATATTCACCTGGAATGGTACTGGCGCCAATAACCAGATGACCGGTTTTCAATCCTTTGAGGTCGTCCAACCCTGCTTTAATCCTGTTGTAATGCCTGATCATCTGTTTTGCTTCCGGATATAAAAGACGGCCAGCCTCAGTAAGGATAACCTTTTTATCCCCACGCTGAAACAAAGCTACCTGCAGGTCCTCCTCCAGAGCTTTAATCTGAAAACTGACGGCAGGTTGGCTCATGTACAGCTGACGGGCGGCCCTGGTAAAGCTTTGCAGTTCAGATACCCAGATGAATGCCTCCAACTGCTTGAAATTCATCAAAAAACACCACCAGTAAATGGTTCTACAATGATTTTCGCCACAAAAACTTCAAAACCTTTTGAAATTTTTACTTTTTTCAACTTTTTACGATTTAAGCACTTCACGGGCGGCTGCAATAACCGCCAATCTTACGTACTCTTTCGAAAGTCCTCCCTGCAGGTAAACTGTATAAGGAGGCCTTAAGGGACCATCGGCGCTTAGCTCCAATGAAGCACCCTGGACAAATGTTCCCGCCGCCATAACGACCGGTTCACCGTAACCGGGCATCTCGTTTGCCTCAGGACGGACATGTGAGTCTACAGGGGAAGCCCCCTGCAGGCCACGGCAAAAAGCCAGCATTTTTTCCGGTGTGCCGAGTCCAATAGCCTGGACAATATCATGCCGCTGCGCGTTGTACCCGGGGGATACTTTGTATCCCAGCCTTTCGAACAATCTCGCCGCGAAAACCGCTCCTTTAAGTGCTTCGGCCACAGTATGCGGGGCGATAAACAACCCCTGAAAAAGCATTCTTTGATACTCGCCGGAAGGACCAACTTCCGCACCTATGCCTGGAGCGCTCCACCTGTTGGCGGCCATCTCAACATATTTTGCCCTCCCGGCCACATATCCTCCGGTTGGCGCCAATCCCCCACCCGGATTTTTGATCAAGGAACCTGCCATCAGATCGGCGCCAGCCTCTACCGGTTCTTCTACTTCCACAAACTCACCGTAGCAGTTATCTACAAAAATTACAGTTTCCGGTTTCAGGTTCCGTACGAACCCGATAATTTCCTTAATTGCGCCAATCCCCAGAGATGGATGCCAGCTGTAGCCGCGCGAACGCTGCAGCATAATCATTTTGGTTCTGCCGCCCAGGGCCTGTCTAATCCCTTCGTAGTCTATGCCGCCGCCGTTTATTAATTCTACCTGCTTATAAAGAACTCCAAGTTCTTTGAGTGAACCAGGGGAATTTCCACGGATTCCTATCATCTCACCCAGGGTATCGTAAGGCACCCCCTGAATAGACAAGATTTCATCCCCTGGCCGCAGGACCCCGTAAAGACACAGCGCTATAGCATGGGTTCCTGACACAATCTGACTGCGCACGAGCGCAGCCTCGGACCGGAAGACTTCCGCATATGTTTTCTCAAGCGCCTCCCTGCCCCTGTCTCCGTATCCATAGCCGGTTGCTCCTTTAAGGTGATAGTCACTTACCCTTGTTTTTTGAAATGCTGCCAGAACTTTTTCATGATTTCGCGTGGCTGTAGTATCAACAGCACGGTAAACTTCCTGAACCTCTTTCTCCACTTCTGCAGATAGTTTATCTAAGTTGATATTCATATATGTGCAAGTATCTCCTTCATGGTAGCATTATAAATATATTTAGGATCTGATGGTATTTAAATCAGGTCAACAGTACCCTCTAAATCTTCTTTTTTTATTACCATCAGATCATCCCGGCTAAGCTCGCAATTTTTCTGCAGGAGCCTTACAGCCTGCAGCCTGATGGCTCTTTCAATCAGATTGCGGACCAACCTGGCGTTGCCGCTATGCTCATGCCGTTTATGTTCCTTTTCAATTACAAACCGGAACTCTTCGCGGGCGCCGTTGGAAAGAAAATACTGCCTCTGCTGCAGCATTAGATCGGCAATCGCCAGTAATTCGTCATTGCTGTAGTCGGGGAAGGAAATATGTATTGGGAAACGTGATCGCAAGCCCGGATTTGTTTCTATAAACCAGTCCATTTCATCCTGGTAACCCGCCAGGATCAAAATCAGTTTATCTCTGTGATCCTCCATACCTTTTACTAAAGCGTCTATAGCTTCCTTGCCAAAATCCTTCTCGCCCCCCCTGGCCAGAGAATAAGCCTCGTCAATAAAAAGGATGCCACCAAGCGCCTTTCTAACCTGGTCCCTGGTCTTCTGTGCTGTGTGTCCAATAAATTCTCCCACCAGATCGGCCCTCTCAACCTCTACCAGATGGCCTTTGGGGAGTACGCCAACTTCTTTAAAAAGCCTGCCTGATATTCTGGCAACGGTTGTTTTGCCAGTGCCGGGATTCCCTTTAAAAATCATATGAAGGCCAAGTGGTTCAGAGGCAAGTTTCTCTTTCTGTCTCTTTTTTTGTATCTCCACGTAAGAGTAGATTTCTTCTATTAGCCTCTTTACACTCCTGAGGCCCACCAGGGAATTCAACTCCAACAGTATTTCCCTGGTATTTTTAAGAGAGTTTTGCTCATCCCCGCTGCGGGCGATTTTGAGATTTAGCTGTGCTGCCTGTGTTTTCCATGATCCCGGCTCTGCCTTTATTCCCGCATTTTTTGAATTATCCTGGCTGTTCCATATCTTTACTTTCATTGGCCGCCCTCACTCCGTCTCAGGCATCAATCATTACCATTATACGTATGACGTGAGTTTTTACGACCAAAAAGTAAAGCCCCTCAATGGGAGGGGCTGTTCGGCAAATTTAGGAGCCCTTCGTTTCCGAAAAAACGGTGCTAACGGGTTTAAGTGGACTGACCGTTGAAATAGCATGTTTATAAACCATTAACTGTTTGCCATCGCTTTCCAGAATCACTGTAAAGTTATCAAAACCCCTAACCATTCCTTTTAACTGGAAACCGTTAACAAGGAATATGGTTACCGGAATATTTTCTTTTCTGACCTGGTTTAAAAAAGCGTCCTGCAAATTAATCTGAGGTTTTGTCATAACTAGGACTCCCTCCGTTGGAATGTTTTTCTTTATATTTTCTACAAACCTTTGGATACTCCTTCTACCTTTCTGGTAATTTCTTGAACAATAAATTCCGGTCCACCACACTGATCAACAGAAAACCACTTTATCCTGTCATCCCTCCGGAACCAGGTCATTTGCCTTTTAGCAAATCTTCTGGTATTTCTTTTTAAAATATCAACCGCCTGGGTGAGGCTCATCTCTCCGGTCAGGTGCGCTGCGATTTCCTTATAGCCAAGACCGCGCATGGAACTTAGTTCCGTAGAAAAGCCCATGTTTATAAGTTTTTTAACTTCTTCCACCAGACCGTCTGCCAGCATAAGATCAACCCGCTGCTCTATTCTTCTATATAAAGTCTCCCTGTCCATGGTCAAACCAAACATCATCAGGTTATAAGACTGTTGCCCCGGTTGGTCAAGTGTATGGTAACTAGAAATAGGCCTGCCGGTATGCTGATGTACTTCCAGTGCCCGGATAACTCTTCTCACATCCCTTGGATGCAGTTTCGAGGCCGCCAGGGGGTCAACTTCTGACAGCCGTTTATGGAGAGACTCGGGTCCGTTTTCCACCGCCTCATTTTGCAGTGCCTTCCGGTATGATTCGTTCCCTTCGGTGTCGCTAAAATCATAATCATCTATAACGGCTCTAATGTATAACCCGGTACCGCCAACCAAAAGAGGTATTTTATCTCTACTTATTATACCTTTAATTATACACCTGGCCTGCTGCTGAAATAAAGCAACATTGTATTCCTGGTCAGGTTCAACAATATCGATGAGATGATGCGGGATACCGCCCATCTTGAAAATGGTCGGTTTCGCCGTTCCAATGTCCATACCCCGGTAGACCAGCATGGAGTCGGCGGAAACAATTTCCCCGTCTACATGCGCGGCGACTTGCACCCCGATATCACTTTTACCTGTGGCGGTAGGCCCGGTAATGACCACCAGCGGCTGATCCTTTTGCATCGTTCCTATCAATCCGACACCCCTTGCCGTTCTCGTACTCCATAGGCCACGGGTGCGTAATTCCCCCCAACTATGCATTTAAACCCCAGCCGTTCGAATTCAGCGCTGCCGCGCCTTTCTTTCATAACCACCCTCTTAGCCGCCGCGCGCAACGCTAACTCAACCGTTTCAACTTCCACCGGCGCTGGATTAGCCAGTAGGCGGGCGGAGTTCATCGCTGGTGATTTGTGCCTGGGAGCACGGAACATCGGGTCAAAATATATAATATCATAGCTGCACGGGTCCAGGCCGGCCAGATATCTCCTGTAATCAGTGTTAATTACTTTAATCCGCCGCATAGCCAGGGCAATATCTTCATCTTCAGGGTAAGTTAAAAGACCTGCTCCTACGAGCACAGAGATTACCGGAGAGTATTCCAAACCTGTAACCCTGCCGTTTGAGCCGGAGATATAGCTGGCCACAATGGCGTCAGCCCCTGGTCCCATGGTGCAATCCAAAACAGAGTCCCCTTGCTTAAGGGACATAGCCTTAATCATTTGGTCAGCCTTCCCATTTTTTAGCTCCTTTATACGCAGCCTGGCCAGCCCTGGATGGAAAAAAAACTCCTGCCCTCCGGATACATATGATGTTCTTCTGGCTGACACAACCATCAAACCGTCGACGCCATATTTTTCCGATAAATCCTTCACAGACATATCGGCTCTCTCTGCGAAAGACACGTTAAACATTAACGCAAGCTGCTTGGCCGTCTCCGTTTGAACGCATGTCGTACGGTGCGAGGTGGTGACAATAAAATTTAAACTGGATTCAAACTTGCGGGGAAAGGTCTCTCCCAAGTTTTTTACTCCTTGTGTCTAATAAGAATTGTATGTCTTTTTTTATCAAGTTTTTGACAGAGTCGTCCATGGTGTTGAACCCGCTTGTCTCCGCAACGAAGCGTCTAGTAAACTACCTGCTTGCTTCGGGCGAAATTGGACCGCTTTCAACTCACATCCTGTTGCCATGAAAGCTTTCGTGGAATAAGTTGGGGACATTCCATCGGGACATTCCTCTGCAGGAGGTGTGTCCCATTTCAGCTGTCGGAGGTGTGTCCCCATTCATCTGACGGAGGTGTGTCCCCTTACCGCTTTAAGCTACCGCTTAAATTTCTTCTCCAGATCCTCATATGACAGGTTAATGATGGTAGGCCTGCCGTGCGGACAGGTGAAGGGATTCTCTGTCCTGGCCAACCTGTCCAGCAGCGCCTCCATTGATGCCTGCGACAGCCTTTCTCCCGCCTTCACCGCGTTCCTGCAGGCAATAGCTGAGGCAAGGTGGTTGAAGAACTCTATCCGCGAAGCTCCCGGCCCTCTTTCCCGGAAATAATCCAGCATATCTAGCAGGAATTCTTTGGCCTGACTCTCTGGAAAATGCGGCGGGACACCTCTTAAAAGAAAGGTATTCCCCCCAAAATGCTCTATTAAAAAACCTGCCTCATTAAACCAGATAATCCTCTCACTTAAAATTGCCACTTCCCGGTAATCCAATTCCATGGTTGCTGGAAGCAGGAGGCACTGAACCGGCTTTTCCATTTCATGCGCAAGGCATTCCTCATAGAGAACTCTCTCGTGAGCAGCATGCTGGTCAATTAGATAAAGGCCATCATCCCCCCCGGCCAGGATAAAAGTTGGCTTAAGCCAGGCCAGGACATTTAAAACAGGCAACTTATTTTGAGTGCTGACGTAGTCATTATTTTCTTCCGCCGCCGCGTCGTTTGGCAATTCCATCGCGATAGATTCAAAATGATTAACCATTGGCTGCGATTCTTCTTTTAAACCTATATTTAGTTCTTCTTTCTTTAGGTCAAATTCCGCTTTGACCTGTTGATTATACTCATTGTATATTCTTGACCCTGAGACCGGAAGCGAACGCCTTTTTTCTTTACGCCCACCAGCCGCGGTCTGATAAATATTCAATGATGGAATGGACGTTCTAATACGAAGCACGTCTTTAAGCGAACAGGTGACCAGTGCGGCAACTTCACCCTCTTCTAAAAGCCGCACCTCTAGTTTAGCCGGGTGGACGTTCACATCCAGCATCTCCGGCGCAACAGTCAGTTCCAAAACTGCCACAGGACTTCGTCCACGGGGCAACAAGGTACGGTAGGCTTCTTCAACAGCGCCTTTTACCGCCGCACACTGCACGTACCGCCCGTTGATTATAGTGGTTATATGGTTGCGGCTGCTGCGGCTTAAGGCAGGCTTTGCGGTAAAGCCTTTTACTCTTGTTCCGCTTGCCGCGGCATCTACCGGGATCATTTCCCTGGCCTGCTGAGCTCCGTAAACTGATATTAAAGTATCCAGCAAACTCCCTGATCCGGTTGAATAGAAAACCCTTCTGCCATTAGTCCTCAACTCAAAACTTACATCTGGCCTGGTCAGAGCCAGGCGTGAAATTGTTTCACCACAGAGTGAGCCTTCAAACGAGGGGCTTTTCATTGTTTTTTTTCTCACCGGCGTGTTGAAAAACAAGTCTTTTACCACTACCGTCGAGCCAGGCGGGCATCCCGCCGGAACTACAGCAACCAGCGCACCGCCTTCTACCTCCGCCCTGGTACCGTTTATGGCCTGAGGGACTCTTGTTGTGAAAAACATCCTTGATATCGCGGCAATGCTAGGAATGGCTTCACCCCTGAAGCCCAGCGTGCCGATCCGGCTTAAGTCAGACACAGAACGGATCTTACTGGTGGCGTGCCGCTCAAAAGCCAGCAGCAGATCCTCCTCGCTCATACCGCAACCATCATCCACTACAGTTATAGAAGACAGACCGCCTTCCTCAAGATCGACGATTATCCTGCTCGCACCGGCATCAAGTGAATTTTCGACCAGTTCCTTTACCACCGAAACAGGACGCTCAACAACCTCTCCGGCAGCAATCTGGTTAATGGTTAATTCGTCCAGCAGAATTATGTTAGCCAATACTGTACCTCATCGGCCTTCCGTAAGCCATTCCTTGGAGCTTTCGCCATCGTAGCCGTAAAACAAATCGGAGTATTTATCCTGCAGGTAAACATAGCGGTACTGTGCTGATCTTTTTGACTGCTCATATATGTTCGCCGCTTCAGTCCGGCACCTTGAGCAAGCTGTGGGCGGTATGGAAATACAAAGAGCGTTCCCCGCCCTGCCATAACCATGATTTGCTTCAGAATCAATAATTATATAACCGGGGCACTCATCGCAAAGCCTGAGCTTTTCAAGCTGATTTTCTTCAATATGATCCGTATCGTAAAATATGTGCTTTTTCCTCTGGTAGTAGTTGCCGGTAATATTCCTGGGATCAAGTGATACCTTGTCCCGTGTCTCCCAGCGCTGCCTGAGCTCCTGTACTATTTGGCGCACCTGCTCCTTTTGTTCGGGTGTTTCTTTGAAGCGTCCGGGCCAGTAGTCAGGCTCCTTTACACCGGAGTAATCCAAACCGGCCAATGCTAAAATAATGGACATATTAACATAAGGCAGAGCTGTTTCAATAGCGTACCCTCCCTCAAGAACAGCCAGGTCCGGGCGCAGTTTCTCAGTCAGTCTGGCGTATCCGTGGGCGGTAATCCGCATGCTTCCCAGCGGGTCGGAGTAGTGATTGTCCTGCCCCGCGGAGTTTACTATAAATTCCGGTTTGAAATCATTTAGTACCGGCAGGATCAGATTATCCACTACGTAAAGCAGGCTCTCATCGGTGGTGCCCGGTGGCAGTGGGATATTAATGGTACGGGCATTAGCCCTGGGGCCTCCCAACTCGTAAGTAAAGCCCGTGCCGGGATACAAAGTCCTCCCATCCTGGTGAAAAGAAATAAACAGAACGTCCGGGTCGTGCCAGAATATATCCTGGGTGCCGTCGCCGTGGTGAACATCTGTGTCTACAATTGCTATGCGTTGAAGTTTGTAGCGCGAACGCAGGTATTCTACCATTATCGCTTCATTATTTATATTACAGAAACCACGATTGCCGTGGACAACCCGCATGGCGTGGTGACCAGGTGGTCTCACCAGGGCAAAACCGTTATTAATCTCGCCCTGAACTATTTTGTCCGCCAGCAGGATTGCCGCACCGGCTGCAATCTGGTGAGCTTCCGTGATTTGGTCTTCAACCCTGGGCACACAGAAATGAACTCTGGCTATATCATGAATTGTGGCCAGGGACGGAGTGTATTCCGCAATCTGAGGCAGATCCATAATTCCTTCTTCAAAGATCTGATCCCTGGTATAGAGAAGACGTTCTTCTCTTTCCGGGTGGGTTGGTGATATAGCCCAGTCAAATGCTGGAAAGAAAATCAACCCGGTCTTTTTTTGCAGCAGTTTCTTCATTAATAATCACCCCCAAACCCGACTCTGCCGATAATGCCCCTGGGAGTTTGCACCGTTACATCGAACAACCTGCCGCTGGTATGCCAATCCCTGATCATGTTGAAGACCTCCTGGCTGGCAACCTCTATTTCATCCGGAGCTACTTCCAGGCCGTATTTTGCAGCCCTTCTAATCAAGCTCTCCTTGGCCAGATCCAGCGCCTTCTGTTCGTTGAAAT
>JBAZQW010000265.1:0-2926 GCA_041645005.1 Desulfotomaculaceae bacterium
CAACTCGAATTTGAACTGTGGGATATACCGTATATAGATTTGGATGAAAAAGAAATACGCCAGTTAATCCTCAACCTGGTCCGCAACGGGTTTGAGGCCATGCCCTCAGGGGGGACATTGACCATAAAAACCTTCCGGGACAGCGGCGAGGTGGTTTTGGCGGTAAAGGACGGTGGGAAAGGGATTGGGCCTGAGATACTCGAAAAGATAGGCACACCGTTTTTCACAACCAAAGACACGGGCACAGGGCTTGGCCTCGCGGTATGTTACAGTATCGCGGCCCGCCATAACGCCAGGATTGAAATCGAAACCGGACCAAAGGGCACTAATTTCTATGTGAGATTTAAAATATAAGCCTCCCCGTATCAGCGTAGCCAGCCCAGGCGCGACGCCGCCCGCGCTGGTGTAGGGTGGTTTTTATTTTGGGTGGAACAGGAATATGTAACCGCATGTATTGCATATAACCGGCATCACCGCCAACCCTTTGTCCGGCGCCAGTTCATAACCATTCTCAGCTTTGACCAGTGAAGGCAAAAGGCAATAAGGATTATCCATGGTGCCGAAGTTTGTGCCGCTACAGTTGGGACATGGTATCTTTAAATTGACTGTTTGTTTTTTCAATTTGTCACCTCCCTGATACTTTTTTCGACACTAGAAAGGAGTTCCCTTTGAAATGCAGTGCCGGTATCCTTTAAATTATAGGATTCCCTCCGCCTTCGTTTGGTAAATACGGAGGAAATTCTTCTCTGCTTTGTCTTCGACAAAGATGAAGTAGCAACTCTATATATCAAAAGCTATTTTCTAAGCGACTCAATGCTCACGGTACGGGTGTCCGCGTTCCAAGTCACACTGGCTCCCAGCGACTCAGCCACGTACCTGGCCGGCAACATGGTGCGGCCGGCGCGGATTACCGGGCTGGTGTCCATCTGCGTCTTTGACCCGTTATAGAAGGCTGTGCTGCTGTCGATGGTAAATATACTCACCTGGTTGGCCCTGCTGATAGTGACAACCCTGGTTAGGCCGTTCCATTCCGCCTTAGCGCCAAGCGCTTCAGCGATCGCCCGCAGGGGGACCATCACCCGGTCGTGCTGATCGATATAAGGGGCCACGTCAAAGGAGATCGCCAGGCCGTCAACAAGTATTTTTATCACCTGCCTGTCCGCTGACGGAGGCGGTTCCTGCCCGTCTTCATAGATAAGGTACTGTTTGCGCTCTTCTTTGAAACGGTTCAGTTCCAGCTGGTATAAGGCTTGGATTTGCGGGGGCGACAACCCCTCCTCCAGATAACGGCCAATTCTGTCCGTTCCCATGATTTTATCGAACATAACCACAGTTTGCCCGCTTTGGGGAACCGCGAACCCGTTTAGAGAATGAGCGCAGGTAAGCGCGTAAAGCCCGGTCAAAGCGGGATTAAAGCTATGGTAATCAATAATTTGCAGCCGCACGCCGCCGGCTGCTCCCCTGTCTTCAGGCTTAAAAACCACGCCGGGCAGCCCGTACTGGTTAAGCAGGCCGGCAAATTTACCGGAGTCAATGCCTTTCCCGCCAATCCACTTGAAATCGTCCGACTGGTAAATCCCTGTGCCCTCCCCCAGGCCTGTAGCCATGTAACCGAATACAGCATCCAGGTCGGGAATACGGGGTGAGGTTGGGACCCATTTTAGCCCCGTGTCCTGAAAGACCATGGAGCGATTGTACCCTTCCATGGGAACCACTGTAAGCCCGGCGCCGATTTTCCGGTTGAAAAAGCGGGCGAGTTCCCCGGCGGTCATCCCGTGTGCCATCGGCAGGTTGTCCACGCCGACAAAAGTCCGGTAGGGCTCTTCCAGGACCGGTCCCTCCACGATCAATCCTCCAACTGGATTGGGGCGGTCCAGGACAATGACCGGCTTACCGTACTTTTGGGCTGCAACCAGGCAGTAGTTCAGGGTCGACATATAAGTGTAGGACCTGGCGCCGATGTCCTGTACATCAAACAACAGCACGTCGATACCTGCCAGCATCTCCCACGTGGGCATCCTGGTCTGTCCGTACAGGCTGTAAACCGGAATGCCCAGCACCGGGTGCACATATGAAGCCACGTACTCCCCTGCCGCTGCGGTCCCATCAAGGCCGTGCTCAGGCGCGTAAAGAGCAACTAGTTGAACAGTGTTGTCCCTGGCCAGGATGTCCACGGTGCTTTCCCCGCGGCTGTTCACACCGCTTTGATTGGTGACCAGGCCGACTTTTTTCCCCTCGATTAACTCGTGCCGCGAGTTCATCAAAACTTCACTGCCGAGCCTCACCGGAGCTGCTTCCAGCGGGGCGGTAAAACGCAGCATCAATAGCGGCAATACCACGAGCAGTGCCAGAGTTATCTTTTTCGCCATAAATATCAATCCCCTTATTATTTATGTCACGCCAAAAATCCTACTATATTCTATAGACGATCAGGAAGCGGGTTTGGCTCAGAATACCATGTGGTCCAAATGTGATCAAGCTCAAATATTTCCTCTATGCATTTATTTACTTACCTGGTCTAAAAATATATTGACAGCTATAGTGACATAGTGTACTATGTCACTAATACACATGTAAAGTACACTCGAGGAGGAACACTTAAATGAGCGCCTGGTTGACTCTATTGCAAAAAGAATACCGCATGACCCGGAATTCCGCTTTTTTATCCCTGGCCATTCTCCTAATCGGAGGACTCTGGCTGGTCTACCTTTCTTACCGCTACCACCCGGGGATTATTTTCGCTCCGGCGGCCTTTCTACTGGTGATCCTGCTGTTTTACCCGGCCATGTACATCCTGAAAAGCCTGGCCTGGGAATGGAAAATCACCCCTCACCTGTGGCTGCACTGCCCCCAGCCGGGCTGGCTGCTGCTGGCGGCCAAGCTGGCCATCGCCCTGCTGCAGATGCTGGTGATCATGCTTATAACA
>JBAZQW010000266.1:0-2908 GCA_041645005.1 Desulfotomaculaceae bacterium
CGTTTTTTGGCGCTGGGTTTAGCGCTGATCGTTCTCTGTTCTCCGGTCCTTGCATGCACCAGTTTCATCATTACACCGGGTGCATCCGCTGACGGGTCAATGTATGTGGCGCATACGAATGACGGCTTTGGTGCAAGTGTTGTCGGGCACAAGGTAGCAAACGAGAGTACCCAGCTGATCTATGTACCCGCTGCCGATCATCCGGATGGGGCGATGCGGGCGGTAAATTATGATCCCAACTCCGGATCCGATGAACCCACGAGCGTCAAACAGGCGCAGTCAAAACCCCTCGCCTACATCCCGGAAGTAAAACACACCTACGGGTATTACACCGGCAGTTACGGGATCATCAACGAGCACCAGCTGATGGCCGGGGAAGTAACGACGGGGGCAAAAGTACAGCCCGTGTCCGACCCGAAAAGCCGGATTTTCTATAGTTCAGAGCTCTCGAATATCGCGCTCGAACGAACCCGGACGGCAAAAGAGGCGGTAACCTTAATCGGTCAGCTCATTGACCAGTACGGCTATTACGGGACCGGAGAAACACTCCTCTTTGGCGACCCGAATGAAGCCTGGGTCATCGAGATGTGCGGGGGTACACCAGATGGCAAAGGCGGACTCTGGGTTGCGCAGAAAGTCCCGGACGGCGAGATCTTTGTCACGGCCAACACGTTCCGTATCCGGGATGTGGTGCCGGGCAATCCTGACCAGATGTATTCACCCCGCCTCTTTTCCTCAGCAAAGGCAAACGGGTGGTGGAATGAATCGCAGGGAAACCTTGACTGGTTGAAGACCGTGAGCGAGGGGGAGTACTCACACCCGTACTATTCCCTTGGCCGGGTCTGGAGCGTGCAGAGCAGGATTGCACCATCCCGTAACTTCACGCCGTATGTCACCGACACGTACTCGAGAGAATATCCCTTCTCGCTCGCTCCTGACAGGAAACTTTCCACCGCCGATGCCTTTGCCCTTTTCCGGAATCACTATGAAGGCACGGTATGGGATCTCACCACCGGGTCGGCAGCCGGCCCCTTCGGGAACCCGTACCGCTGGCGCGGACCGTTTGACGATCACGGCCACATTATCTTTGGCGAGGTAAAACCCGGTGCATGGCCCCGCGCTGTTTCAGAGATGTTCTGCGGGTACAGTTACATCAACCAGGGCCGGAGCTGGCTCCCGGACCCCATTGGCGGAATTGCCTGGTTCGGGTTTGCCCAGCCGGCCGAGACCGTCTATATTCCATTTTATGCGGGGGGGACCGAGGTTCCCGCCGAATGGTCGAATACTGACAGGTCCACATTCAGCCGGGATCAGGCCTGGTGGGCATTCAACTACGTGACCAACTGGGCAACACTCAATTATCGTGCCATGATCGTTGATATCAAAGCCCGGCAGCAGGCGATTGAGCAGCGACAGTTTAGCCAGCAGCCGGTTCTTGAAGAGAATGCACGACAGCTCTATTATACGAAAGGAGAGGACGCGGCCCGTGCGTACCTTACCGCGTATAGTACGGGAAATGCTCAGGCGAACGTGGATGACTGGTGGAAACTTTCCGACCAGCTGGTAGTGAAATACAGCAACATGATGGTGAGCGATTTTGCCAATGGAACAACCGCCCTGCCCGGCTATCCTGATGCGTGGCTGCAGAAGAACGAATACCAGTACGGCCCGCGGGTTTACGATGCAAAAGATCTGCAAAAAGTAGTTGGTCTTGCCTACGTGAACGTGACCGTAGATACGACGCCGGGTAATGAACTCAATCTTATCCGTGAAACCCAGCGGACAAACCTGACCGAGCGTATTATCGAATTCCTTAAAGGACGGTACCCCGCATCTGCACAGAACCTCACTCACAAGATCATGAAAAGTGGTTAATCAAATTTTTTCCCTGACTTTTTTCCATCGAGCTGCATGACTTTCGGAAATGACCCGGCACTCCTGAGAAAAAGGGACTCTTGGGTAATTGTTTCCTTGTCACGGTCTCCCGGCAAAGAACGTGCCTCAAACCAATTTTGCGGGAAATGAACACGACGAGCCGGGTAAGCGATATTCCTGCTGTGTAGTGTTTTTTCTTACTGCAAAACCGTGGAAAGATGCCAACTTCCGTTGGGATTCGTTGAGGTTTCTGTCAGTCTACCGGACCCGGTCTCTCCCGGCCTCAGGGCCGGGATCGGTCAACCCGTACCGGATACCCGGACTAATTACAGAAGATTTAAGTAAATTCTTCCTAATGTGTATAATTACCCGGTAGGTACCGAAGGATAATCCATGACTGAAACCCGGCAACCCGATATTCTCAAAAATCTTGTAATCTTCATAGTATGCCTTGCACTGGCCGGTACGGTCATTGCACTGCTCTGGTATTTCGCTGCCGAATTACCGGTTCAGCAGGCATCAATGCTCTCCCTGCCCGCAAACAATAACGAACTGGCGCAGACTATAGCTGACCTGAAGTGACCTCCCGGGGATCGGGATTGTTTCATGACCCGGGTGCAGGTCACGGCCTGATGTACCCGGACCTGCTCCTGCTCCGTTAAGTCAACAACAAAACGCGTCCAACGGCAACAATGCTCCCAGTGACTGATACGCAGATTACGAGCCGGGCAGGCGGTGATCTCCGCCCCCTCACACGTTCATCTTCCCGGGCAGTTCCCGGGTCCAGCTCGCGATCGCGACCCAGTCGCGGAAATCCCCAACTGGGGAATTCACCTTCTTTATCATCCAGCGCTCCAACCACGAAAGGTTCTCCGTGTCGAGTTTCCCGGCAAAGATCGCCTCCGCGACTGGCTGGACCGGGGCAAGGGCTTTCTTCAGCGCTTTCTCTGCCCACGCCATTCCTTCATGGTCCTTCGAGGCTGCAGCGAGGCAGACAACGAACCCGGCAACCGGCAGTTTCGCAAGTTCGCCG
>JBAZQW010000267.1:0-2906 GCA_041645005.1 Desulfotomaculaceae bacterium
TTGGATACTCAGGAAATCAGACGATTATCCGAAATAACTCACATTTCTTTTACTGTGGAAAAACTGGATGACCCGCGGCTCTCACCTGATTTCATCAATGCCCAGGCCAACTTGAACGACCTGTCGCCTGTCTTTGTCCAGCCTGCAAATGAAGATTTCGTGGCCGGTTACAGTCTATTAAAAAACATCAACGAAAGCCCCATATTAACGCTAAAAGTTAATCTTCCCAGGAGCATCTACCAGCAGGGCAGGGATGTCATGCGATATTTTTTGCTGGCGCTGCTCTTGTTCAGTGCTGTCTTTGGCGTTGTCGCACTGCTGCTGTTGGAAAGAATGATATTGAGCAGGCTTGGCCGGCTGAGCAAAAGCTTTGGCGCCATCAGCAGCAACCGTGACCATGCCATGCGCTTACCGGTCAGTGGAAATGATGAGCTGTCTCAGTTGGCCACTTCCGCCAACAGGATGCTGGAGTCGCTGGAACAATCCCACCGCAAGCTCAGCGAGGAGCGGTACCGTACTCTCACTGAAAATACTTATGATCTTATATTAAATAAAAGCATCAGTGACACCGTCCACCCGGAAGATCGAAACGCCGTATTGGACAGGTTAAAAAAACTCGAGTTTTCCACTTTAAAGCATATTGTTTATAGAATGGTCTGCAAAAATGGTGAAATTCGCTGCTTTGAAAGTACCGGCCGGTCGTATCTCACCGCGGCGGGTGAAACCAGGGTGGTTTTTGTGTCTTGGAATTAATCTCATCCAGACTTACTATTCTCACTTTATAACCTCACATTTAGAAAATGCCAGGGTGCGCGGGAGCTAAAAATCACTGTTTAGTTATTGTTTCCAATCTATTATTGTACATGTTTCGACAACATTTTTAAATATGCCTTCTCTAAAAGTGACAAATTTGACAAATTAAAAAAGAAAAAAGGAACGGTTGTTAGTATGGAGAAAATGACTTGTGACAGGGCGATTAAATTGCCAGAAAAACCTGAAAAGAAGGTGATGATCATAAAAGTGAAGATAAAATCCGGCGCTAGTATCTGGGACGCTGAGATTTATGATACTGCAACCGGACGCTTAATCTGCCAGGCCCTTCCCATAAAAGGGCGGGCCAGCCGCTGGGGCGGGGAAATATACTTTGCCATCCCTGTTGAGGCGGATCTTGAACCAGAAGCCCGCGAGGAAGTTGCTGGGGGAGATCTGGGATACTGGCCGACCGGGCGGGCCTTTTGTATCTTCTTTGGCAGGACCCCGGTCAGCCGGGGTGATGAAATTAGGGCGGCCAGCGCAGTGAACATCTTCGGCATGGTAAAAAGCAATCTTGACAGTTTGTATCAGGTGGCCGACGGCGCTGATATCGTTATCGAATAGAGATAGATAAATTACCTGGGGGGTTGATCAGACATGAAAGCACTGGTAGTGCAAAACGTTGAGATCGAAGGACCTGGTCTCCTGTGCGGTGAGATGGAGAAGGCGGGATGGGCTCTGGACGTTCATGTGATGAACCGCCCCGGCACCGCTCTGCCGGACTCACTGTCAGGCTATTCCGCTCTAATCATACTGGGTGGCCCGATGAATGTTTATGAAGAAAAGTCATACCCTTACTTAAAAGATATTGATCTGCTGGTCCGGGAGGCAGTGGGAAAAGAGCTTCCTGTCCTGGGTATCTGCCTGGGCGGGCAATTGATAGCTAAAACCCTGGGTGCGCCGGTTACCCGCAACCCGGTAAGGGAAATCGGTTGGTATAAGTTGCGGCTTACCCCGGAGGGCATACAGTCACCACTGTTTACCGGTCTGCCGGAAGAATTTCCGGTATTTCAATGGCACGGTGACACCTTTGTCCTGCCTGGCGGAGTCTCCCATCTGGCTTCCACAGACGGCTGCGCCAATCAAGCCTTTTCTTGCGGGGAGAAAGTATTTGCCCTGCAGTTTCATCTCGAGGTAACGCGTGAGATCATTATTGCCTGGGCGGACGTTTATGCTGACGAGTTGGAAGAATTCGGCGGGCCTGGCGCAGCCGGGCGCTTGGTGACGGATACCTTAGCTATTTGGGAAGAGTACGAGCGGGTCTCCAATCAATTTTTAGCTAACTGGACAGCAATCTTATCACGCTAGCAAATGCTGGTTGCGCCACTTTACTTGGGTAGGTTTATTTAACTGGTTAAATGGAAATATTATAAATAGTAATATGCAATTTTAAAAGGAGTGTAGTTAGACTTTGACGCTGGTAGAATACTTCAATGGAGTACAAAACCGCTTGCCGGTGGAAGCGGAAAGGGTGATCAGGTCCCTGGAAGAGGAGGGACCTATGAACAAAGAGGAACTATCCCTGACCGCTAAAGTGAAAAGGGCTGTACTGGACCACGTTGTGATGCAGCTTTACGCCCTGGGTCTGGTAGACGTGGAGACCGAAGGGAAGAGTAAAATGTGCAGCCTGACCAAGTTGGGCTATGAATTTTCAGAAAAAAAGAATGCCGTTTAAGGCATTCTTTTTTTCTGCAGGGGGACAGGTCATTAACTTATTTACTTTCAATAAAATATAAATATAAGTAAATAAGTTAATGACCTGTCCCCCAACCTTTAAATATAGAATGTTACCTCACCGGAACCCAGGTAGTATTTGGCTCCGACAACCTTTAGCAGGCCGTCCTTTATGAAATGTTTAACAATAGGGCTTTTTTCAAGGTCGGCTATGGTAGCCCCGATATTTTCCCTGCAGGCTGCCTCGTAAAGGTCACTGCCTTTTATCCCCGCTGCTTGCGCTTTTTGCACGGATGGAACAATTTTGCTCACTATAGCGGATATACTGCCCGGGGCTTCCCCACCGTCAACAGTAGCTTTAACGGCGCCGCACTTTTCGTGACCCAATACAACAACCAGCGGAGTTTCCAGATGTTCTA
>JBAZQW010000015.1:0-17270 GCA_041645005.1 Desulfotomaculaceae bacterium
TGACCCATGAGGAATACCAGGATCTCACGTCTCACGTCCCACGACTCACGACTAAAATATGAGGGGTTATTATGGCTCGGAGAAAAACACGGCCGGTTTTTATCGGAAAAGTTCAGGTGGGCGATGGCGCGCCTGTCAGCGTACAGTCTATGACCAAGACCGACACCAGAGACGCTGTGGCGACAATAGCGCAAATCAAGCAGCTGGCGCTGGATGGCTGCGAAATAATCCGGGCGGCTGTTCCCGACCGGGAGGCTGCGGCTGCCCTCCCCGCAATCCTTAAGGAAGCAAGCATTCCGCTGGTCGCCGACATTCACTTTGATTACCGTTTAGCACTGGAAGCGATTAAGGCCGGAGTGGCTGGTCTCAGGATCAACCCCGGCAATATCGGCGGCAGGGATAAGGTGGAAGAAGTAGTAAAGGCGGCATCGGAGAAGGGCATACCCATCCGTATCGGGGTCAACACAGGCTCTCTTGAAAAAGAAGTACTTGAACGATATGGTGGGATCACGGCCGGTGCTATGGCCGAAAGCGCCCTGCGCCATATCGATATACTGGAGAAATTGAACTTCTTTAATATAAAAATATCTTTGAAGTCGTCAAATGTGCCGTTAATGGTTGACGCCTACCGTCTTTTGGCTGACCAAGTGGACTACCCGTTTCACATAGGGGTGACCGAGGCCGGCACGCTGCGTTCCGGCACAGTCAAATCAGCTGTGGGTATAGGTATACTACTAAATGAAGGAATCGGTGACACTATTCGTGTTTCTCTTACCGGAAACCCTGGTCATGAGGTAAGAGTGGGCTATGAAATATTAAAAGCGCTGGGACTGCGCAGGAGAGGCGTTGAACTTATATCCTGCCCCACCTGCGGCCGCACCCGGATCGATCTGATCAGGATTGCCGGTGAAGTGGAGGAGAGGCTGCAGAGTTTGGACAGGCCGCTCAAGGTAGCGGTTATGGGCTGTGAGGTGAACGGGCCGGGCGAAGCACGGGAAGCTGATGTGGGCATCGCCGGCGGCAAGGGGACAGGACTTATCTTTCGCAAGGGTGAGATCGTCCGCAAAGTTCCGGAGGACAGGCTGGTGGATGAGCTTTTAAAGGAGATCGAAACGCTATAAAAAGATACATTAATTGTAGACTTTTCTTTGCTATAAATTAAAGCAATTCAGGAGGAATTCCATGCGAGCGACATCGTTACTGGCGCCAACATTGAGAGAGGCGCCCGCGGAGGCAGAGGTAGTAAGCCACCAGCTGTTGGTACGGGCAGGTTTCATTAGAAGAGTGGCGGCCGGGGTCTATAATTATTTGCCTCTAACCATACGTGTACTTAAGAAAATAGAACAAATAATCCGGGAGGAAATGGATGCCGCGGGTGGACAGGAACTGCTGATGCCCATTATTCAGCCGGCGGAACTCTGGCAGGACTCAGGCCGCTGGAACGTATACGGACCGGAACTCTTCCGACTCAAAGACAGGCACGACCGTGACTTTGCTTTGGGCCCTACCCATGAAGAAATTATCACCAGCCTGGTAAGAGGGGAAGTTAGCTCTTACAAGCAGCTTCCGCTGTTGTTGTACCAGATTCAGAACAAATACCGGGATGAGCGGCGCCCCCGCTTTGGATTGCTGCGCGGCAGGGAATTTATTATGAAAGACCTTTATTCTTTCGACCGGGATCAAGAGGGCCTGGATGTGAGTTACATGAAAATGCACCATGCTTACACCAGGATTTTTCAGCGCTGCGGTCTGAGCTTCAGACCGGTGGAAGCGGACTCAGGCGCCATAGGGGGAAGCGACACGCACGAGTTTATGGTCCTTGCTGATTCCGGTGAAGCCGCGGTTCTCTTTTGTGGGAACAGCGCCTGCGATTATGCCTCAAACGTGGAAAAAGCGGGCCAGGTTTTTAAAACAGAAAAAGGAAAAGAGGAATTAAAATCTCTTTCCGCAAAGGATACTCCCAATATACGTACTGTCGAACAGGTAAGCATATCCCTTAAAGTCCCACCTCAAAAAATCATAAAAACAATTCTTTACGAGAATGAGCATGAAGTTATCGCAGCCCTGGTCAGAGGGGACAGGGAGATCAATGGAATAAAGCTCTTAAACGCGCTGGGGTGCCTGCGCCTTGATTTAGCCGGAGAAAACACTGTGAAAAAAACAACCGGCGCCGTAGTTGGCTTTGCCGGTCCGGTTGGCTTAAAGGGAGTAAAGATCATCGCTGACCTGGAAGTGGCGGCTATGGCGAACGCTGTCGCCGGCGCCAACAAGGATGATGCTCACTACATTAACGTTAATCCCGGACGTGATTTTGCCATTGACGTTTTAACCGATATAAGAATGGTGCAGGCCGGTGAGCCCTGTCCCAGTTGTGGTTGCGAACTCAAGGAAGCCAGGGGTATTGAGGTCGGCCAGATTTTCAAGCTCAGTGACAAATACAGCAAAATATTAGGCGCTACCTATTCAGACGAAAATGGACTGTCCAAAACCATCATTATGGGTTGTTACGGGATCGGCGTAACCAGGACGATGGCAGCTGCTGTAGAGCAAAATCACGATCAGGACGGGATCATCTGGCCAGCGTCAATAGCGCCATTCCAAACAGTGATAATACCTGTTAACACCAGGGATAACAGCCAGGTTGATCTGGCGGAGGATATATACGGACGCCTGTCGTCTGGGGGATTTGAAACTGTTCTTGACGACCGGGCTGAGCGGGCTGGAGTCAAATTCAAAGACGCGGACCTGATCGGTTACCCGCTGCGCATAACCATCGGCTCAAAAGCCGTGGCTGAAAAGCAGGTTGAGGTGCGGGTGCGCAGGACAGGAGAAATAACAGTTGTACCACTTGATAAAATTGAGTTTGTGGTGCGGGAGTTGTTAAGTAAACTTTAAAATCAGCTTTTTATTACTGCCGTAATCATTTGGAAGAGGGTATCAAAAATAGGTAAGCTTAACAGGGTCCTCATTTTATCTGTTACTGTGGGCGCCGGTCATATGCGCACTGCCGAGGCGGTAAAAAAGGCTGCGTTGTCTCTAAGCCCCGGGGCGGAAGTGGTAATCCTCGACACCTTTCGCTATGCCAGTCCGTTCCTGGAAAAATTAGTTCTGGGGACCTATATGGAAATGCTTAAAATGTCTCCGGTCTTATATGGCTATCTGTATCGTCAGGCTGAGCGTGGACAGCCCTTATCAGGCAGGGGGAAAACTGAATTTAACCGGATTTTAAACATTTTAGCCGCACCCAGGCTGGTGAAATACATAAATGACTTCAAACCTGAACTCATCGTTTGCACTCATCCTTTTCCCCTCGGAATTGCCTCATACTTAAAAAAGAGGGGTACTTTTAAAGGACCTGTTTTTGCGGTGATAACTGATTATACTATTCACTCCTTCTGGATTTTCCTGGAAGTGGATTACTATATTGTTGGTTCTGAAAAGCTGGTGGACCAGTGTATGGATTATGGCATCGCTCCGGAACAGGTGTGCCCAACCGGTATACCAATCAATCCGGATTTCGGTATCAGGCATGACAAAAACAGGTTAAAAGAGCAGATGGGGCTTGAGCCGGAACTGCCAACCATCCTGCTTATGGGCGGCGGCCTGGGAATGGGGCCATTGGCCTCGTCGCTAAAAGCCCTTGGCGACAGTAAGGACTGTTACCAATTGATCTGTGTTGCCGGTTCCAATAACGCGCTGCAGGAAGAACTGAACAAGGTGGCCCAATCCCTTTCATGCAGGGTCAAGGTTTATGGTTTCGTTGAAAATATTCATCAGCTAATGGCGGCCTCTGATTTTATGGTTGGGAAAGCCGGGGGGCTGACCTGCGCCGAGGCAATGGCTCAAGGACTGCCGATATTTATTATCGACCCTCTGCCGGGACAGGAGGAAAGAAATACAGAGTTTATAACAGCCGCAGGTGCGGGTGTAAGAGTTGAGGCAAAAACCCTGGCCGGTTTAGTCCAGTCTTACCTGGACGAACCGCGCAGGATTGAAAAAATGGCTGACGCTGCGGCGGCTCTTGGAAAGCCGAACGCTGCCTGCGATGCGGTAGCTTTTATGGCAAAAGCAGTAGAGGGGGCAAACGGGGACGGTTCTTGCCTTGCCTAGAGGCAAATGGGGACGCTTCTCGATTTGCCAGTCATCAATGTGGACTTGAGCCGTATAGGTGCGAATTTATTCGGCTAAGGTCAGGGGACACACCTTCAGGTCAGCATACTGACGAAAAGGGAACTCACTTAATGTAGTCATTAGTCTATGAAACTAGTCGCTATCCGTGTGAAGAAATGTCCCCACTGGAGTGTTCGGATAAATCCGAAGAAGGTGTTGCGATGTTTATCGGGATAAGCGAAGGCGATATAGTCTTAAGATTGGTTATGTCGGTAATACTCGGAGGCTTTATCGGCCTGGAGCGAGAAAGACTGCTTGTCGGTTACCGCACTTACTCTGCCGGTTTCAGGACGCATATCCTGGTAGCTGTTGGGGCAGCGGTATGTATGGTAGTGTCCGAGGGACTTCATTATCAATTCAAGGGCGACGCCGCCCGCATCGCCGCCCAGGTGGTAAGCGGCATAGGTTTTCTAGGCGCCGGGGCGATCATGCGGGAGGGCTTGTTGATTCGCGGCCTAACCACAGCTGCCAGCCTCTGGGTTGTTGCCTCGGTGGGGCTGGCTTGCGGCGCGGGGTATTATCTTGCGGCAACTCTGTGCACTCTGCTGGTCTTATTCACTCTTGTGCTTTTAGGCGCTTTTGAAGATTTAATCCGCGGTAAAAGCAAGTATGACCTTCTGAGTATTGTAGTCTCCGATCAGACCGAACAAGTAAGGGTAATCAGGACTTTTATCGAAGAGCGGATGGGGCTGGTCAAGAAAGTGGAAGTGAGCAAAATGATGGAAGCCGGCAGGGTACTGCTTGAGGTGTATATTAAACCATCGCCTGATACCAATATGATAGATTTCTTGCATCACCTCACAACATTACCCGGAGTTTACAGGGTTGAGCACAGAGCCTAGTTCTAATTTGCACTTGTCAACAATTGTCTTCTGTGATATACTTTATTTGATTTGTGGCAAGGGATATTTTTGCTTGTGTAAAGGAGTGGGTAACGCCCACTCTTTCGTTATCATGGACGTCAAGGATTCTTTAAAGAGCCGTTTTTAGATTGTATTTTGGTCCGGGAGGACGGGCAAATAGCTAAGACGAGAATTGTTGAAAAAATCGAGATATTAATTAGTCCTTACATACAAGAATGTTGCATGGAGTTAGTGGATGTCGAGTTTGTAAAAGAGGGCGGCAACTGGTACCTGCGCATATTTATAGATAAACCTGGAGGCATTGGCATTGAGGACTGCCGCTTAATTTCAGAAAAAATTGATAAATTACTGGACGAGAAGGATCCCATAACCCAATCTTACATTCTTGAGGTTTCTTCACCCGGGATCGAAAGACCGTTGAAAAAACTGTCTGACTTCAGCCGCTTTATTGGTTTGCTGGCTGTGGTCAGCACCTTTGCAGCCATAGAAGGTAAAAAGAATTTTACAGGCAGAATAACGGCTGTGCAAGGGGACAGTATAACTTTTGATGTGGAAGGAATTGCACTGACTATACCCTTTAAGCAAGTTGCGTCCGCGCGGTTGAAAGCGGAATTTTAATAGTTTCGGGGAGGAAATATAATGAATGCCGAATTTTTAGAAGCCCTGAGGGACTTGGAAAAAGAAAAGGGCATTTCGGTTGACATACTGCTTGAAGCCATTGAGGCAGCATTGTTGTCAGCTTACAAGCGGAATTTTGGCTCGCTGCAAAATGCCCGTGTCCACATAGATCGTGAAACCGGGGATTTCAAGGTTTACACGCAAAGAGCCGTAAAGGAGCAGGTGGAAGACCAGCGACAGGAAATAACAATTGAAGATGCTCATAAGATAAATCCAAATTATGAACTGGGTGATATTGTTGAAACAGAAGTCACACCCAGGAATTTCGGCCGGATTGCCGCCCAGACCGCCAAACAGGTGGTGGTTCAGCGCATCCGGGAAGCAGAGAGAAACATTATATTTGAAGAGTTTGCCAATCGTGAGGGAGATATTGTCACAGGTGTTGTTCAGCGCCTGGAACAAAAGAACGTATTTATAGAACTGGGAAAAACAGAGGCAATCCTTGCCCCTTCAGAACAAATGCCTGGTGAAGAATACCGGCAGGGAGGGCGTATTAAGGTTTACATAATCGAAGTCAGAAAAACTACCAAGGGTCCGCAGATTTTAGTCTCCCGCACTCACCCCGGTTTGTTGAAAAGGCTTTTTGAACTGGAAGTACCGGAGCTGTTGGAAGGTGTTGTGGAGCTTAAGGGTGTCGCCAGGGAAGCTGGAGCCCGTTCCAAGCTGGCGGTCTATTCTAAAGATGACAATGTTGATCCGGTTGGCGCCTGTGTCGGCCCAAAGGGGATGAGGGTTCAAAGTATTGTCAATGAGCTGAGCGGGGAAAAGATAGACATTATTAAATGGAATCCCGATCCTTCCAAGTTTGTGGCAAGTTCTCTAAGCCCCGCCAAAGTAGTGGCGGTGGAAATATGGGAAGAAGAAAAAGTGGCGAGAGTAATTGTACCGGATTATCAACTTTCCCTGGCTATTGGTAAAGAGGGACAGAATGCGCGCCTGGCCGCAAAATTGACCGGCTGGAAAATAGACATCAAGAGCGAATCCCAGATGAGAGAGATTTATCCTGATGAATACGGCGTCCTCTTTGAAGAAACTGAATATGAATAGGGGGAAAGGCCGGTGCCCAAGGTAAAAAAGATTCCCCAGCGCATGTGTGTCGGATGCCAGGAGATGAAGCCCAAGAAGCAACTGATCCGGATTGTTCGTACACCTGAAGATATAATAGAGATTGACCCCACTGGAAAGCGATCCGGCCGTGGCGCTTATATCTGCCCGGATTTAGAGTGCCTGGCCAAAGCACTTAAGGGTAAGCGCCTGGATAAAGCCCTGCAGCGTTCCATAGGGCAGGAATTAGTGGAAGATTTGAAAAAGGGGCTGGTAAAGTAATAGGTAAAATGCTCAGCCTGGACCTTTCCGGGCTTTTAGAAAGGGGAGAGGTTAAAATTAAAGATTCAAAATTTTGGAGGTGATTGAATGGTAAAAAAACGCGTACACGAGCTTGCCAAAGAACTTAACATAGAAAGCAAAGAAATAATTAGTAAACTGAGTCAAATGGGGATTTCAGTTAAATCTCACATGAGTACTCTGGAGGACAGCGATATCGGGCAGTTAAAGCAGCTTTACAGGAATAAGGAAAAGCCTGCTGCCGATACTGCGCGGGGGCCGACGGTCGAGCCTAAAACCACCCCTGTTACCAGCGAGAAGCAGGTTGAAAAGAAAATGGAACCGGTTCAGATGTCTGAAAAGCCTCAGCAAAATGAGCCCAAGAAAGAAGGGCCAGGGGGGGGCAGGGCTGAATATTTCCGCAGCTCTGGTCTGGTTGACCGTGTACCCTCACGTCCTCCGGACAGGCGCTTTCAGGAGAAACCAAAACAAACAGATAGACCCAGGGGTCCGGTGAGAAGCGATCAGGCAGTGAGACCAGCAGCCAGTGTGCCCCAGGATCGCGTGCAAATTGAAAAACCACACCCGGAACGTCCGGTCCAGGAAAGACCGCGTCAGGAAGGGTACCAGAGGGATATTTCCGGTCAGGAGAAGTCACAATATGATCGGCCTCAACCAGAACAACAGCGCCCGGACCGCGGCCCGTCCCGCCCCTATGAACAGAGGCAGCAGCCTGGCGTAGGCCCGTCCCGGCCCAATGAACAGAGGCAGCAGCCCGGCGCAGGCCCGTCCCGGCCCTATGAACAGAGGCAGCAGCCTGGCGCAGGCCCGTCCCGGCCCTATGAACAGAGGCAGCAGCCCGGCACAGGCCCGTCCCGGCCATATGGACAGAGGCAGCAGCCCGGCACAGGCCCGTCCAGACCCTATGGACAGGGGCAGGGGCCCTCTCCAAGGCCCGGCAGCGGCGCCGCGGCAGGACCAAGACCACAACAGGCGGGAGACAGGGGTGCACGCCCCGGTGGCGCACCAGGAATGAGGCCGGCATATCCTGGCGCGGGGCAGGGTATCAAGCCCAGGTCCGATCAGCCTGGTACTCGTCCACAGCCCACAGCTGCTGATAAACCCAAAGTCACTGATAAACCAAAACCAGCTAAGCCAACCTATAAGAAACCAGATCCAAAAGGCCGCTTTGAAAAGCGCAGCACTATCGCGGCGCATGCCGAAGCAAGACTTCGTGCGGGTTCTCACCGTAAAAAAGGGATGGCCAAGACACAGGAAATCCAAAGACCGGCCAGACCGCTTGAGAAAAAGCCTGTAGTAATGGGAGAATCAATAACCGTTCAAGAGCTTGCGTTAAAAGTTTACAGAAGCCCGGCGGAATTAATCAAGAAACTGATGACTCTAGGTGTTCTGGCCACCATTAATCAGGAGATCGACACGGACACGGCAGTTATTTTGGCCGGTGAGTTCGGGTATGAAATCGAGATCAAACTGCCGGTTGATCTGGAAGCACAATTTATGCAGGAACCGGAAGCGGTCCCCGACCAACTCAAGTCCAGACCCAGCGTTGTAACGGTAATGGGCCATGTTGACCACGGCAAGACCTCGCTGCTGGACGCCATCAGGGAGACCAACGTTATCGCTACCGAGGCGGGTGGTATTACCCAGCACATAGGGGCGTACCAGGTTGAACATAACGGCAAGAGAATTACTTTTATCGACACACCTGGCCATGAAGCTTTTACGGCAATGAGGGCGCGCGGCGCCCAGGTAACTGATATTGCGATTCTGGTAGTAGCGGCGGATGATGGTGTAATGCCTCAGACTGTTGAGGCTATTAACCACGCCAAGGATGCTGGCGTTCCCATCATCGTGGCCATAAATAAGATAGATAAGCCGGGCGCCAACCCTGATAAGGTGAAACGGGAACTCACTGAACACGGGCTGGTGGCTGAGGAATGGGGCGGCGAAACAATCTGTGTGAATGTTTCAGCTATTAAGAAAGAAGGCTTAAAAGAGCTTCTCGAGATGATTTTGCTAGTTGCCGAAATTGGTGAATTAAAAGCAAATCCAGGCAGCGCGGCAAGAGGTACGGTTATTGAGGCTGAACTGGATAAAGGGCGCGGTCCTGTGGCAACCATACTTGTACAAAACGGCACGCTCAATATCGGGGATACCATCATAGCAGGGCCGGCCTACGGTCGGGTAAGAGCAATGATGGATGACAAAGGCCGCCGGATTAAAAAGGCGGGTCCGTCTACTCCGGTTGAAGTGCTCGGTTTTTCCGAGGTGCCCCATGCGGGAAATAAATTTATCGTCACGGAAGATGAAAAGCTGGCCAGAAGTATTGCCTCCAGAAGACAGACCAGAAAACGTGAGGAAGAATTAAAGAATACCACACGGGTATCATTAGAAGACCTGTTTAAACATATTCAGGAGGGTCAAATTAAGGAACTGGGGATTATCGTCAAGGCTGATGTTCAGGGATCGGTTGAAGCTCTGCGTCAGGCTCTTGAAAGATTAAATACTGGCGAAGTAAAAGTTGACATAATTCACGGCGGTGTAGGCGCGATAAGAGAGACTGACGTTATGTTTGCATCCGCGTCTAACGCGATTATCATCGGCTTTAATGTGCGGCCTGATGTAAACGCCAGAAAGGCAGCTGAAAATGAGAAGGTTGACGTCCGTCTTTACCGGGTTATTTACGATGCTATAGAAGATGTTAAAGCGGCCATGAGCGGTCTGCTGGATCCCGAATACCGCGAGGTGACACTGGGCCGGGCGGAAATACGCAAGGTTTTCAAGGCTTCCCGGATTGGCACCATTGCCGGGTGTTATGTGGTAGAAGGAAAAATCGAGAGAGATGCCGGAGTAAGAGTGGTACGTGACGGCATTGTCATATTCGAAGGCAAACTTGATTCACTTAAACGCTTTAAAGATGATGCCAAAGAGGTATTACAGGGGTACGAGTGCGGCCTGGCCCTGGAAAAATTCAACGAAATCCAGGAAGGCGACATTATCGAAGCCTTTAATATAGAGACTGTTAAACGCCAGCTGTCCTAACATTCAATGAAAGTTTAGGTATTTAATTTCTGACGTCCGACGTCTGACGACCGACGACCGAATTAGAGGTGCTCGGCATGTCTTTCCGACCCGAAAGGTTGGCAGAAGCAATAAAAAAAGAAATCTCGGAACTGCTAAGAGAAGAATTAAAGGATCCCAGAATAGGTTTTGTTACCATAACAGCCGTTGAAGTGTCAAAAGATTTGCGATATGCTAATATTTTTGCCAGTGTTTTTGGAGAGCCGTCAGATCAAAAGGCTACTATTGAAGCGCTGCAAAAAGCGCAGGGTTTTATCCGGGGAGAACTGGCGAAAAGAATCCGCCTCCGTTACATGCCAGAGATAACTTTTAAACTGGACCTGTCCATAAGCAAGGGCTCAAGGTTAATCGCGCTGATGGAAGAGGTAAAGGGCAAAGGTGGACTGTCTGATGAATAACCTGGCGGACATTGCCCTGGCCATAGATCACGCGGATAATGTATTGATTTGCGGGCATGTGATGCCTGACGGAGATTCCCTGGGTTCGATGCTGGCCTTGGGATTGGTACTGGAAAAACGCGGTAAAAAGGTAACCATGGGCGGTGCTGACCGGGCGCCGGCAATATACGGATTTTTGCCTGGTGTGAACAGATACGTGGCAGGCGGGCCACCGGCGGGTGAATATGATACTTTTATTGTACTGGATTGCTCGGTGCCGGAAAGGCTTGGCAGTGGCTATCAGGAACTGTTGTCAAGCGGCATGGTGGTTATTAACCTGGACCACCATGCCGGTTCAAAGTCTTTTGGCACGTACAGGTATATAGATCCCGAGGCAGCGGCCGTGGGCGAGATAGTTTTCGACCTGTTTAATATAATGAAGGTGGATATTTCCATCGAAGCTGCCATATGTCTTTATACGGCCATTGTTACAGATACTGGCTCATTTCAATATGAAAACATGCGGCCCAATACTCACCGCCGGGTGGCAATACTGCTGGAGATAGGTGTTCCGGCGGCGCAGATAAATCAAGAACTCTATGAAGAAAAACCGAGAGCGGTGCTAGATCTGTTGGGCCTGGCCCTGAGCACACTATCTTTAAGTCCGTGCGGCAAAGTATGCTGGATGACCGTGACCCGCAAACTCCTCAGCAGTGCTGGAGCGGAGGACGAGCATACGGAAGGTATGGTTAATTATGCCAGATCGATCAGGGGTGTTCAAGTAGGAATTCTTTTTCGCGAAACTGAGGACGGCGATTTTAAGATAAGCTTCAGATCAAAAGGAATAGTTGACGCGAACCGCCTGGCAGCGACGTTTGACGGGGGTGGTCACCAGCGTGCCGCGGGGTGTGTAATGCGAGGTAATTTGGCTGAGATTCAGGGAAAAGTGGTAAATGCGGCGGTTTTAGCGGCCGGGGGAATTAATTTGTGAATGGATTTATTAATATATTAAAACCTCCCGGCATGACTTCGCATGATGTTGTGAATTTTATTCGCCGGACCCTGGGAGTAAAAAAGGCTGGCCATACCGGGACGCTGGATCCCGGCGCCGCTGGTGTACTGGTTGTTTGTCTTGGCTCGGCGACCAGGCTGGCGGGTTTTCTGATCGATGCGGACAAAGAATACCGGGTTGAAATGGTGTTCGGGCAAGCCACTGACACTGGTGACGCATTCGGTGAAATTACCAGTGAAACAGACGCTTCGCATTTAGATAGAGACTCATTGTTGGCTGTTTTACCATTGTTTACGGGCAGTATAAAACAAGTACCGCCAATGACATCCGCAATAAAACTGCATGGTAAGAAACTGTACCAATTAGCCAGGCAAGGGCTTGTTGTGGAACGTCCGGCAAGGGCTGTTAGCATATATTCTCTGGAATTCATCAGCGGGACCGGTTGGGGTACGCCCCACCCGAGGGCGCTGCTGCATCTGTCCTGTACCAAGGGTACTTATGTGCGGACGCTTTGCACCGATATAGGCTCCTTTTTGGGTTGCGGAGCTTACATGTCTTTTCTGGTAAGAACCCGTGCAGGTCAAAATAAAATTTCTGACTCACTGACGCTGGAAGAAATTGAAGTTTTAAACCAGACAGGAAATTTGGCCGAAAAAGTAATTGCCATAGATAAAGCACTGGCCTTTCTGCCTGAGGTGCTTGTGAAAAATGGGGCCGTTCCATCGGTTTTATCCGGAGCGAAACTATATTTACCGGGAGTGGCCCAAATGCCCGGGGTTCTGTCCGAAGGCGACAAAGTTCGCCTGGTGGGACCGGAAGGGTTTCTGGCAGTAGCAGAAACCGCTTATGATCCTCAGGATAGTGAGAGGGTATTGTTCAGACCGGTTTGCGTATTGCCAAGGTGATTTAGGGGGTCTTTTGTTAATGCAGATATATAGCCATTGGCATGATCTTAAATATAAACACAAAAATCTCGTTATTGGTCTTGGAAATTTTGACGGTGTGCATATAGGTCATCAAAAACTGATCCTTGAACTGGTGAATTTAGCCAAAGAGGTTAGGGGCACACCGGCGGTATTCACTTTTCACCCTCATCCTCTGGCGGTGTTAACTCCGGAAAATTGCCCACCCCAACTCCTGTCGCAGAAATCCAAACAAAAATTTATAGCTAAGCTGGGTGTGCAGGTACTTCTGCAAGTACCATTCGACCTTAAGCTGGCGGGTCTGTCTCCTGAAAATTTCGTAAAGAGTATTTTAATCAAAGAACTAAACGTCATGGGTCTGGTGGTTGGCTATAATTATACATTTGGCCATCGCGGACGTGGAACCCCTACCTTGCTGGAAGAGCTTTCTTCCGGTTATGGTTATCAGCTGAAAGTTATACCGCCTGTCATGGTTGAGGGACAAGCGGTAAGCAGCACCCTGATCAGGAACCTTCTCATTAAAGGAGAGGTGTCTCAGGCCGCCAAGTTTCTGGGATATTATCCTTTTACAGAAGGGCTTGTTGTGGCCGGGGAAAAACGCGGGAAAACGCTTGGCTTTCCCACCGCCAATTTAGAACTCGACCATAGTATCCTGGTCCCCGCCAATGGGGTCTACTCGGCCAAGGTTTATCTTGATCAAGACACCTACTTCGGTGTTGCCAATATAGGGGTCAAACCTACTTTCCATGGGGATAGAAGAAATATTGAAGTTCACTTGCTGGATTTTGGCCAGGACCTTTATGGGCAAAAAATTAAAATCAGTTTTACCAGCCGGCTCAGGGGAGAGAAGAGGTTTGCCACACCATCAGATTTAGTAAAACAGATTGAGAGGGATGTTCACAAAGTCAGGGCTGAATGGTCGAAGGCCAGGGAATAAAAAAGGCTGCGGCCCAATATATTTTTGTATAGGCAGCGTTTACACTGTTACCGGATTATGCTACAATTAACGCGTTAACAGTCCCGAATAATAATAAAGGAGACGTTAACATTGGGTATTCCTAAGTTCGACTTTCCGGAAGAGGAGATCAAAAAGTGGCTTAATCATATTGCTTTTATCTGCCTCAGCGAAGAGTTTCAATCCCTGAAGAAGGAGCTTGAGACTATATATATTGAGTCGAATGTTGAGAATGTCAGGTTGACGGCCTTCCAGGATGCTCTTTATGCTTTCCTCAATCAGGACGATGACGAAAGGGCGAATCAGATCCATGCCTATTAGGTATTAGCTCCTGATGAAGGTAATAATCACCGAACATGCCCGGAAACGTTTGCGGGACATGAGGCAGGAAAAGATAACGGTAACCGATATAGTCAACGCTGCCAGTGGGTTGCCTGGACGGATACCAACAGCCACTCGTTTTCGCGGTTTCTTTTCCAAGTCCGGGCGGGTCTTTGATATAGTTGCCAAGGATATACCAGGCGGTCGTCTGGTAATAACTATTATCGGGAAATAATTTTCCGGTGAACTGCAGGCTAGGGAACATGTTCTCCAGCGGTTTGCTTGGCCTGCGGCGATTTGAATAAAGGAGGTGAGCGGCATGGCCTTGACCACAGAACAGAAACAGGAAGTTATTTCTAAGCACAAACTTCACGAAAATGACACCGGTTCCCCGGAAGTTCAGGTTGCCATATTAACGGAGAGGATTAACACCCTTACCGAACACCTGAAACTTCACAAGGGAGATCACCATTCACGCCGGGGTTTGCTGAAAATGGTTGGTCAAAGAAGGGCACTGCTCAATTATTTACGAGATCGTCATTTTGACAGGTATCGTTCTATAATTGAAAAGCTTGGATTGAGAAAATAGTACTTAAAGAAAGCGGGTTTTACCCGCTTCTTTGTTATGTATTGTAATGTATTTTTTATTTCATAAGAAGGAGATAATATTAAGAATAACGAATAACTATAAGTTTTTAAATTTTACCAATTTAACAGGGGGGATAGCCTTTAGATGTTGGAAAATAAGGTTTTAAAAAGAGAGATTATTGTTGGCGGCCGCCCTATGATCCTTGAGACAGGGAGGTTGGCCAGGCAATCCGGTGGGGCGGTTTTTGTGCATTATGGAGAAACAGTGGTTCTGGTTACAGCCACAATGGCAGGCTATATCAGGGCTGGAATAGATTTTTTCCCTTTAACAGTAGACTATGAAGAAAGATTTTACGCTGTTGGCAAAATTCCTGGCGGTTTTATTAAAAGGGAAGGCCGGCCCAGTGAGAAAGCCGTTCTTTCCTGCCGTTTGATAGACAGGCCAATCCGTCCTCTTTTTCCGAAAGAGATGCGCAATGAGGTTCAGGTCATCGCCACAGTCATGTCAGTTGATCAGGACCACGCCCCGGAAATTGCGGCCATGGTTGGCGCTTCCGCAGCCCTGCATATTTCGGAAATACCGCTTAAGTACCCCATCGGCGGTGTGATTGTAGGCCGTGTGGACGGGGAGTTTGTTACTAACCCTGTTTTGTCTCAGGTCGAAAAGAGTGACATGCATCTGGTGGTTGCGGGAACAAAAGATGCTGTGATGATGGTTGAAGCCGGCGCCAGGGAAGTGCCTGAAAGCGTGATGCTGGAAGCTATCCAGTATGGACACGGTGTGGTTAAGGAGATTGTGGATTTTATTGAAAAGTACCGGGAAGAAGCGCTTGAAATGGGGCTGGCCAGGGAAAAGATGACCCCTGACATTGCCGAGCCTGCCCAGGAACTGCTGGAAGCGGTTACCGGAGCAGCCACGGAAAATCTTGACCTGGCGCTGCATAATTGTGTTAACGAAAAGTTTTCAAAACAAAAGAGAGAGTCTTACCTGAAAGAGATAAAGACTGAACTGGTGCAGCGGTTTCTTGAAGAATACCCTGATCAAGAAGGAGTTATTAAAAAAACAGTTGAGTCGGTGGAAAAAAAGCTGGTAAGACGCATGATAGCGGTAGAGGGACTGCGTATAGACGGTCGCTCCCTGAAAGAAGTACGTCCGATATCGGTAGAAGTGGGTGTGCTGCCGCGCCCGCATGGCTCTGGTCTTTTTACCCGGGGACAAACCCAAATTCTCTCGGTGGTAACTCTGGGTACAATTTCTGAGGGACAGATACTTGATGGCTTGGGTGTGGAGGACTCCAAGCGTTTTATGCACCATTACAACTTTCCTCCCTTTAGTGTCGGTGAAACCAGGCCGATGCGGTCAGCGGGACGGCGTGAAATAGGTCACGGCGCACTGGCTGAAAAGGCGCTGTCACCGGTGATTCCGCTGGAGGCAGAATTCCCCTATACTATCCGGATTGTTTCGGAAGCTCTGGAGTCAAACGGATCCACCTCGATGGGAAGTGTATGCGGGAGTTGCCTGGCTTTAATGGACGCTGGTGTTCCTGTAAGCGCGCCGGTATCCGGGGTTGCTATGGGGTTAATATCGGAAGATGAAAAAATTACGGTATTAACCGATATTCAAGGTTATGAGGATCATCTCGGAGACATGGATTTCAAGGTTGCCGGGACAGCTAAAGGCATTACCGCCCTCCAAATGGACATAAAGATCGCCGGTATTACCAGAGAGGTCTTTGAACAGGCGTTGGCCCAGGCCTATGAGGGAAGGATGCATATTCTCGGTAAAATGCTTGATGTAATTCCCGCTCCGAGGCCGGAGCTGTCACCTAACGCTCCAAGAATTATCCAAACTACCATTGATCCCGATAAAATCAGGGATGTCATAGGCCCGGGCGGTAAGATCATCAAGAAAATAGTGGAAGAAACTGGCGCCGATATTGACATAGAAGATGACGGCAGAGTCTTTATCGCCGCAGTGGATCAGGAAAAAGGAAAAAAAGCGCTGCAGATTATAGAGATTCTTACCAAAGAAGTGCAGACCGGAGAGATATACAACGGCAGGGTAACCAGGGTCACCGATTTCGGTTGTTTTGTGGAGATTATACCTGGCGTGCTTGGACTGCAGGGCAAAGAAGGTCTGGTGCATATTTCTCAGCTTGAGCACCACCGGGTGAATAAAGTTGAAGATGTTGTCAAGGAAGACGATATGATTCTGGTCAAGGTTATTGGTTATGATAACCAGGGCCGCCTGAAACTTTCCAAGAAAGATGTCGCGCCTCCACCGGAAGGACAAGCACCAAGAGAGGACCGACCGCGGCCCCCCCAGCGCAGGGATTTTGCGCGAAGATAGAAAACAATATATCTTGACATAAAAAACCTCACTCCAGAGGTTTTTTTATTTTTTAAAAATAAAATGGCCGCGGCAGGCATACTTATTTTTATATTTACGAAAAGAGGTTTTTTTGAAAGTGGTTACCGTATTTTTACCGAAGAGAAATATTTTGCATGGCATTATTATTTTCACAGCCTTTTTAATTATAACAGGCATCTTAATCAATACCTGGAGTGGAACGGAGAGGGCGGCCATGGCGCCTGTTTACCAGGGGAGCGCCAGGGAAAAGAAAATATCCCTTACTTTTAACGTGGTTTGGGGGGAGGAGTTTATCCCCCAAATCATGGAGTGTTTGAGGGAAAATAATGTGACAGCGACTTTTTTTTTAGGCGGCCAGTGGGTGGATGATTTCCCGGAGTTGGCCGGGCAAATTGCCGCCAACCACGAGGTGGGCAATCATGGTTATGCCCACTTGCACCAGGAGAGATTGTCTAAGGCGGCCAATGTTACAGAAATTAAAAAAGCTGAAATGTCAATTTCCAGCGCGACCGGGATAAAAACCAACCTTTTTGCGCCACCTTACGGGGAACAGGAAGACGTAATAATAAAAGCAGCTGAAGAAGCGG
>JBAZQW010000016.1:0-17092 GCA_041645005.1 Desulfotomaculaceae bacterium
TTTCTATAATTTCAGGACGCGCATTCCAAACAAATCCTACAACCGCGGCGGTAACAAGCCCTTCCACTACCCCGATGGCCAGGTGGATGGGCTGCATCAGCAGCACAAATGTGTTGAAAGGCAATTCGGTTTTCCCGGAAAACAGGGTTTCAAGGACCACCCCGAACGCGCCAAGCTGAAGTCCGATAATAGCGGACAGCATGGCCGCGCCAAACATGCGGGCAGGGGTGTAACCTCTGCGCATAATCATTTTGTAAATAAGCGGGTAAGCGATAAAGCAGGTGAAAAAACCGAGGTTAAAAACGTTGCAGCCATAGGCCAACAGGCCGCCGTCGGCAAAGAACAATGCCTGTATGGCCAAAATAGACGCCATTGTGAGGAACCCCGCGTAAGGCCCGAGAAGAATGGAAAGCAGCATCCCTCCTCCTAAATGCCCGCTGGAACCGGTGGCGGGTATGGCAAAGTTAATCATTTGGGCGGCAAAAATAAACGCACCCATAACTCCCATTAACGGTATTTTCTTTTGGTCCAGGTCGCTTTGAATCTTCTTGATGGAATAAGCCGCAACCCCCGCTGAGGCCGCCCACATGGTTCCACCCACGATGGGTGAAATCAAGGCATCTGCCATATGCACAACTATCAACTCCTCATAAATTATAAACTCAGAGCAGATTATGTATTTGTCTTTTGTGAATATGCCAATACGATAGTTACCAAATAAAAACAAACAACCCACATAGGGATTGAAACACCAGTTCAGTCCCTCCATGGGTCTGTTCTACAAGCGAAAATCTCTTGCCGGATAAGCCTTCATGGCTTACATTCCGATTCGAATATATCATATATGAATAACTGCGTCAATTATGTTTGTACTCGGTATTTTAAGTTGCCTAAAAAACATTGTTCTGGTATAAGTAATTATAACTAGCAAATAAGAATATTACTATTTAGGGGTCATGACAATAGATGGACATAAATGCTTTTCTTGGACAATAGCAGCAAGCTGCCTTTGAGTGCTGAAGAGTTCGTAATTTGCTTTTTTATTGCTGATTGATATATGAAAGGAAGGAGCTAAAAAAATGCGTAAACCAGTACCCCTTTTTTTTATAACCGCTCTATTGCTAAGCACGGTCATTCTTCTATCATCATGTGGGGGACAATCTCCTGCAGCGCCGGAGAAAAAAGCAGACGGTAAAACCTTCACCATCGTTACGTCGTTTTACCCGATATACATATCGGCCATGAATGTTGCCAAAGACGTGCCAGGTGTAAAAGTTGTCAATATGACTCAGAAGACAACGGGGTGTCTGCATGACTACCAGTTAATACCCGATGACTTGAAAACACTCAGTGAGGCCCAGGTATTTATAATAAACGGCGCCGGGATGGAGGCGTTTGTGGACAAGGTGGTCAGTCAACTGCCTAACTTAAAAATTATTGAAGCGAGTAAGGGCATACCGCTCATAAAAGGTGAAGGTGAAGAAGGAGACAACCCCCATGTCTGGGTGAGCATATCTAATGACATTCAGCAGACGAAAAACATCGGGCTGCAACTGGCCGCGCTTGACCCGGACCATGCCGCCCAGTACAGCGCCAATACTACAGTTTACGCTGCTAAACTGGAAGAACTTCAGGCTAGGATGCACCAGACCCTGGACGGTATTAAAAACAGGGACATCATTACTTTTCATGAGGCGTTCCCCTATTTTGCCCAGGAGTTTAAACTCAACATCGCCACTGTGATTGAAAGGGAACCGGGCTCTGAGCCAAGCGCAGCGGAACTTGCGGAGACAATCGAAACCGTGCGGGAAGCAAAAATTAAAGCTCTCTTCGCTGAGCCTCAGTATCCGACGAAAGCTGCCGAGACCATAGCCAATGAGACCGGGGCAAAAGTGTTCATCCTGGATCCCGTAGTAACCGGACCTATGGAGCCGGACGCGTATATAAAAATCATGGAAGCCAATCTGAGAACTTTGGAAGAGGCCTTGAAGTAGGCATAGAGTATTGTTCTGAAAAAAACATTAGTAGTGCGGTTATTTATGTTTAAAAAAAGAAGGCTGCCTTTACTGGCAGCCTTCTAAGGTAAATTATTTGGCAAGTTTGTAATGAACTCCGGGTTTCGACCGGATGTTTTTGTGTTTCTGAGGAGTAAGGCCTGGCAAATTTAAATAAGTATTTACACTTCTTTAAAGTGCTGGTAGTATATGATTATAATTTATGATATTTTAAAGCTATTTAATTCGTATAGTAAAACCGCCGTTTGAGGCGGCTTTAAAGTAATTAGCGTCAGAACGTAAAGAAATAGATATATATTATTGATAAACAACATTCAGGATGGTGTTACGTAGTTATGTATGTGGAACAGAATCTTCCCCATTATTTAGAAATAGTGGAATTTCTTCCCGATGCCACGTTTGTCAAAGATAAGGCCCGCAGGGTAATCGCCTGGAACCTTGCTTTGGAGGAAATGACGGGAGTAAACAAGAAAGATATCATCGGCAAGGGGGATTATGCGCACGCGATTCCCTTTTATGGCACGCCAAGACCGACCCTGATTGATTTCGTTTTTGGAGAAGATAGAAAGAATGAAATTCTATATAAATATGTGGAAAAGAAAGGTAATCGTATTTTTGCTGAAACTTTTTGCCCTCTCTTATACGATAAGAAAGGGGCTTACCTGTGGAGCACAGCTTCACCACTTTTTGACGAAAAAGGCAACCTGATTGGAGCAATTGAATCCATTCGAGATATAACCAAGCACAAGCAAACGGAGAAGGAACTGCGCTTGTCAGAGGAACGTTTTTCTATAGCTTTTCGCGCCAGTCCTTATCCAATGTCTATTACTTCACTCGCTGACGGTGTAATCATTGATGTAAATGATGTTCTATTGCATACTGTTGGCCGCACCAGGACAAATGTTATAGGCCAGAAGATATCAGATGTCGGTTTTTGGTTAAATCCGGGTGACCGAGAAAAATTATTATTACAGCTTGGTGAAAACAATGGTATTCGCAACAAGGAAATTATCTTCAAAAAGGAATCAGGTGAGCTTCGTAATGGTTTATTCTCAGCTGAAATTATTGAAATTAACGGTATGCAGTGCCTCCTTGGTATTGTAAACGATATTACAGAACGCAAAAGATTTGACAGAGAGATGGCCCGCCTGGATCGGTTGAATCTAGTGGGTGAAATGGCAGCTACCATTGCTCACGAGATCCGGAACCCGATGACAAATATCCTTGGTTTTACAGAAATCTTGAAAAATGAAACGATAGCTACGCCAAATAGTATTTATTTTGATTATATACTTGAAGAACTGCATCGTGCCAACTCTATCGTTGAAGAATTTCTTTTCCTGGCCAGAAGCAAGCCCTTGATATTAAAGAAACAGGGGTTAAATACCATCATAAAAGCAATTACCCATTTGATTCAGGCAAGCGCCATCCATGAAAGAAAAAGTGTTGATTTTGAACTGAATGAAGTCACTGAGATTCATCTAGACGAAAAAGAGATACGTCAATTGGTTTTGAACCTGGTTCACAACGGTCTGGAAGCTATGGATATTGGCGGAAAACTGATCATAAGAACATTTATGAACCAAGATGACGTAGTCTTAGCAGTGCACGATCATGGTTGCGGGATTGCGTCCGATGTGCTCGAAAAAATTGGTACACCTTTCTTTACAACTAGAGAGAACGGAACAGGTTTGGGTCTTGCGGTTTGTTACAGTATTGCCGCCAGGCATAACGCTGATATTAAAGTCAAAACCAGCCCCAAGGGAACAACTTTTTTTGTTATATTCAACAGAACGTCCAAGGTTGAACAGGTTTAACCCACTTAAGTGATTAGCAAAGACTAGCCGTATTATAGAAGGCTGCCGTTACTGGTAGCCTTCTAAGGTAAATTCCTTGGCTAACTTGCTTATCGCTCTCTTTTCTATGCGTGAGACGTAGGAGCGGGATATGCCGAGGCTCCGGGCTATCTCCCGCTGGGTTTTACGGTCCCCATCCTGCAGGCCGAACCTCAGTTCCAGCACCTTCTTTTCACGGCGTGTCAGATGGCATACTTTTTCCTGAAGACGTTTCTGTTCAAAGCTGTTTTCCACCATCTCAGACACTACCTCAGGATGGGTTCCTAAAACATCAATCAAGGTTATCTCGTTGCCTTCCTTGTCAACTCCGATAGGGTCGTAAAGTGATACCTCCGCCCTTACTTTTTTCATGAACCGTAAATGCATTAAAATCTCATTCTCGATGCACCTTGCGGCATAGGTGGCCAGCCGGGTTCCCTTACCAGGATTGAAGGTGTTGATGGCCTTGATCAGGCCGATGGCGCCTATGGAAATAAGGTCATCCGGATCTTCACCAGTGCTGTCAAATTTCTTGACGATATGCGCTACCAGACGCAGGTTTCGCTCGGTCAGGACGTTGCGCGCCCTTTCATCGCCCCCTTTTAAAAGTCTTAAGTACTTTGCTTCTTCCTCCTCGGACAGCGGCTGCGGGAATGTGTTGTTTGCGATATAAGAGACAAGCAAAAGGAGGCCGTTCACCAGTGATACCACGGTCAAAGTCCAGAGACCTGGCAGCATCAATCTATCCCCCCTAAATTTTGCATGCTATTAATAATATGCGCAGGGGGTATTTTGGTGCGTGTCCTAATTAGAATGTTTTTGAAGGATTTTTTAGCCTTCCGGAGAAGATAATTCTTTTAAGCTTATTTGGGCAAATTTTAGATAGTAACAAAGCGAACTAGAAGCGGCATGTATTAGTTGAAAAAGGCGCCTTCAGGAAGGGGAAAAGGTGATGATTCAGGCAACTGGAGTTATCCTGGCAGGAGGGAAAAGCAGGCGAATGGGCACAGATAAAGCTTTTCTGACTGTTGGCCGGGATGCGATGATTGAGCGTGCTGCTGTGGAGATGAGTAAAGTATTTAAAGAGATCCTGATCAGCGGGGGAGATGAGGAAACTGGAACGCGCCTGGGCTTAAAAGTAGTTCCGGACTTGATCGAAGGAGGAGGGCCTCTTAGCGGCATCCACGCTACGCTGATTAGGTCGCAGAGTCAGAGGTGCCTGGTTGTGCCATGTGATATGCCCTTTTTAAACGCTGACCTGGCCAGAATCATGGTAGAGCATTCAGAAGGTTATGATGTTACTGTGCCTCAGCACGGGGATTACCTCCAGCCCCTTTTTGCGGTTTACAGCAAAAGTTGTATACCTGCTATTGAAGAAGCGCTGAATAACGATAGGCATAAGGTTGTTGATTTTTACCCCCGTGTAAGGGTAAATTATGTTAGTGAAACAATATTAAAAGCTGTTGCTGATATTGACACGGTGTTTTTTAATGTCAACACACCTTTGGATCTGGAAAAAGCGAGAATGATTGAAAAAAAGAAGAATAAGGTTAGGATGGCCAATTGCTAAAGATTTTTTACCCCAAAATGTATGTTTCATCAATACTGGAGATCAAGACCGGTTTACTTAAGGAACTGGGCCTAAAAGGTGTAATTTTTGATTTGGACAACACCATAGTGCGTAGGGATTCGGTTGTTTTCACCAAGGAGATTTTGAAGTTTCTCTCAGAGTTGCGGGAGGAAGGATTTAAACTGGGCATAGTCTCAAATAATTCCCGGAAGAGGGTTGAGGCTGTAGCCGGACAAATGTCTCTGCCGGCTGTGTACCGGGCGGTTAAGCCGCTGGTAAGGCCTTTTCGCCGGGCACTGAAGATGCTGGGCACCAAACCGGATGAGACTGCCCTGGTAGGCGACCAGATTTTCACTGATATTCTGGGGGGCAACCTGACCGGTTTGTATACTATCCTGGTGGTGCCGATGGAAGGAAAAGATTTCTGGGGAACCAGGTTGATTGGTCGTCCCCTGGAGAAGATAGTGCTGGCCAGGATAAAAAAATCAGCGGGGGTTCTTCATGGCAAGTGGGATTAACGGGAAGACAAAAATCTGTGGCATAATGGGTTGCCCGGTAGGACATTCTTTTTCACCTGAAATGCAAAACGCGGCCTTTAGCGCGGCCGGTCTTGACTATGCTTATGTGCCGTTCCAGGTGGAGCCGGGCCATGTGGAGGCCGCGGTGAAAGCTATAAAAGCGCTCGGGCTGGTTGGGGTGAATGTGACCATTCCCCATAAAGAGGCGGTACTGCCTCTGCTGGATCAGCTTTCTGACGAAGCCAGGCTCACTGGCGCGGTCAATACCATTGTTAATCACTCAGGGCGCCTGTATGGTCATAATACTGATGGAAAAGGGTTTTGGCGCTCTCTTGGGGAAGCAGGGTTTGTTCCTGCCGGCAAGCATGTCCTGATCCTGGGAGCCGGCGGGGCGGCCAGGGCTGTGGCAGTTGATGCGGCTCTAGCCGGAATAAAGAGGCTGACGCTGGCCAATCGAACTGAAAAGCGGGCCGGGGAACTGGCTCGCTTCATTACTGAAAAAACCGGGCTGCCGGTGGAAGTGATACCTTGGCCTGACAAAGAAGGCAGCGCTTTGCTGAGAGAAGCGCTGTCAGGAGCGGATCTTGTAGTGCAGGCCACGCGTCTGGGGATGTACCCAAACGAATCTGAAGCTATTCCTCTGCCCTACGACCTGTTTAAGCCGGGCCAGATAGCTTGTGATCTGGTATATAATCCACTGGAAACAATGTTTTTAAGGAAAGCCGGCCAGGCTGGGGCTGCTGCTGTCAGTGGGTTGGGGATGCTCTTGCACCAGGGGGCGCTTTCTTTTGAGCTGTGGACCGGCGTTGCTGCTCCTCTGGAAGTGATGAGGGAAATACTGATTAAGAATACAGAATTCAGGAGACAGAATATAAATAACAGGAGACAGAATTCAGGAGACAGAAGACAGAATATTAATTCCTGATTCTTAATCTTCGTTTTTAATTCTTTTATTCTGAATTCTGGATTCTGACTTCTGTATTCTTTAACAATAATTATTTATTTATCTATCTGTACCTAATACTGAAACCAATAACATATGGAGGAATAAGAGTTTGCTAAGATACCTTACAGCGGGTGAATCACACGGTCCCGCCCTTATTGCCATCGTTGAAGGCTTACCGTCCGGTCTTGTCCTGACCGCGGACTATGTCAACAGGCAGCTTAAAAGGCGCCAGGGTGGTTATGGCCGCGGCGCCAGGATGAATATAGAAAGCGATAAAGTAAAATTCTTGTCCGGGGTGCGGGGTGGCATAACTCTAGGCAGCCCGCTAACCTTGTACATAGGAAATAAAGACTGGTCCAACTGGTCTCAGATCATGGCGCCAGACCAGGAAGCCCTGATGGAAGAAAAAGTGGTTACCCGGCCCCGGCCCGGACACGCTGATCTGGCGGGCGCGTTGAAATACCGGCACAAAGATATCCGCAACGTTCTGGAACGTTCCAGCGCGCGTGAGACTGCTGCGAGAGTTGCGGTAGGCAGTACAGCCAGGAAACTTTTAGAGGAGCTGGGCATAGAAATAACCGGACAAGTGCTTCAGATTGGCGGTATAAACGCTGACGCCGGCAAAAATGATCCGGAGGAATTAAAAAAACATCTTGCATCTTCTCAGGTTCTCTGCGCCGATCCTGCGGCAGAGCGCCAGATTATTGATAGAATTGAACAAGCGAGACAAAACGGGGACACCCTGGGCGGTGTTTTCGAGGTCAGAGTCCAGGGCGTGCCGGCGGGGCTGGGGAGCTATGTGCACTGGGACCGGAAAATCGACGGCAGCCTGGCAGCGGCGCTGATGAGCATCCAGACCGTAAAGGGTGTTGAAGTGGGCATGGGGTTTAATGGCGCGGCGCTGATGGGCTCCCAATTTCAGGACGAAATATTTTACCAGAAGGACAGGGGCTTTTACCGGGCGACTAACCGGGCAGGCGGTATTGAGGGCGGTATGACCAATGGGGAGGTAATTGTGCTGCGTGCTGCTGTGAAGCCTATTCCAACATTATACCAACCGCTGCAGAGTGTGGATCTGATTGATAAAACAGTTTCCAGGGCGGCTATAGAGCGATCAGACGTGTGCGCGGTTCCCGCAGCCTGCGTCATCGGCGAGGCGGTTGTGGCCTGGGAGATAGCCCGGGCCTGCCTGGAAAAATGCCGCGGCGACAGTCTGGCTGAATTAAAGGAAAACTGGAGTCATTATCTTACCTATTTGAGGCAGGTGTAGGCGTCGTGAAAAATATTGTTTTGATCGGTTTTATGGGAACTGGCAAGACATCCATCGGGCGCCGGCTGGCTCAGCGTCTCGGGCGTGCCTTTATCGATACAGACGCGGAAATTGAAGCTGTCACCGGTAAAACTATATCCCAGCTATTCGCCAAGTTCGGGGTGGTAAGGTTTCGCTCTGAGGAAGACCTGCTGGTGAAAAGACTTGCCGGCAGGGAGGACCTGGTGATTTCCACGGGCGGAGGAATGGTCTTGAATCCGGAAAATGTCCGGTTGCTCAAAGAAAAAGGTGTGTTGATCACTTTAACCGCTTCTCCTGAAGTAATTCACAGCAGGGTGAAGTATAAGAGAAACCGCCCTATGCTCTTAAAAGGGGAACTAAAACAAAGAATAAGAGAACTTTTAGAAGAGCGGGATGGCGTCTACGACATGGCGGATTGTTTTGTGGATACAGGGATTTACAGTGTAGATGAAACAGTGGAGCAAATCCTCCTGCACCTGTCGGAAAGGAAAGAGATTTGATGATCACGGTACCGGTCAATCTAGGTCCGCGCAGTTATCCCATCTATATTGGCAGCGGGATTTTAGGCGGCCTGGGAGGCTTATTGAAAGAATACGGTTATGGTAAAAAAGCGCTGCTGGTTTCCAACCCGGCGGTTTATCAGAGATATGGCGAACTTGTTAAGAACAGCCTGGTGAGAAACGGGTTTGAAGTTATTACCGGAGAAATTGGGGATGGCGAGGAATACAAGACTCTGGACGAAGCTGCAGGGCTTTACGACCTGGCCTTGACCGGTGAACTGGACCGGCGGTGCCCGGTTATCGCCCTTGGCGGCGGAGTGGTGGGTGACCTGGCCGGTTTTATAGCCGCCACCTATATGCGGGGCGTCCCTTTCATTCAGGTCCCTACCACTTTGTTGGCTCAGGTGGACAGCAGCGTGGGGGGCAAGGTGGCTGTAAACCACCCTAGAGGCAAGAACATTATCGGTGCTTTTTACCAGCCGGGACTGGTGCTGGCTGATGTGGACACCTTGCAGACTCTGCCTGCCCGCCAGATCAGGTCCGGCCTGTCCGAGGTGATTAAATACGGGGTTATCTGGGATGAAAGCTTTTTAGCCTGGCTGGAAGACAACATGGCGAAGCTGCTGAGCGGGGACAGCGAAGCTATGGCGCAGGCAGTCTGGGAGTCCTGCCGGATTAAAGCCAGGGTGGTGGAGGAAGACGAAACTGAACTTGGCCTCCGGGCCATATTGAATTTCGGGCACACCATAGGCCACGCCGTGGAAGCCCTAACCGGGTACAAAACCTTTACCCACGGGGAAGCCGTTGCTATCGGCATGGCCTCGGCCGCACACCTGGCCCAACTAGTGGGTATGCTTGCCCCCGCTGACTGCCGGCAGATCGTCAGCTTAATCCTGGCGGCTGGCCTACCGGTGGAAATACCCGCCGGCCTTGCCGTTGAACGGATCATGGAGAACCTGCGGCACGACAAAAAGGTCAGAGCTGGTAGGCTAACCTTTGTGCTACCGGAAAAAATCGGCCGGGTTTGTGTAAGAAGGGACATCCCGGAAAAGGTGATCAAAGAAGTTATCACGGCCCATGCTAAAGGGCCAACAATGTAGGTTCGAATTCATTCGAACCTACATTTTCGTTCTCTGGCAGCCCATTGTCAGCGGCATGAGGTGCTCTTTATATATCAGGATGCGAGGTGAAGTATGGAACTCTTTTGGCCAATATTTGTATTCTGGGCCGGGCTCTGCCTGGGCAGTTTCCTCAACGTGTGTATCTATAGATTGCCGGAGGGAGGCTCGGTCGCTTATCCGCCTTCCAACTGCCCCTCGTGTGGGCGCCAGCTTCATACGGTCGACCTGATCCCTGTGCTCAGCTACCTGTTTTTGCGGGGCAGGTGCCGCTACTGCAGCAGCAAAATATCCGCGCAGTACCCCATTGTAGAGTTGGCCGTAGGTATACTGTTCCTCCTGGCCTACCTCAAGTACGGCCTAACTCTGGCAGCGCTGCGGACAGCAGTGCTTTTTGCGGTACTTACGGCGATCACCGTGATCGATTTGCGCTACCGGATAATCCCTGACAAACTTAACCTGGCCGGGTTTATTCTGGGCGTCGCCCTGCTCTTTGAGTCCCGTGAAGTGTTTACAGCCAACGCTATCGGGTTTCTGGCCGGGGGCGGCATCCTGTACCTGGTCGCGGTTGTTTCGCGGGGCGGCATGGGCGGGGGCGATATCAAGCTGGCTGCGGTGATGGGGCTGCTCCTCGGTTGGAAATACCTGCTGTTGGCCTTGTTCCTGTCTTTCGCCGCCGGAGCCTTGGTGGGGATCCTTTTAGTTCTATTTAAGATTAAAAAGATGAAAGAGGCCCTGCCTTTCGGCCCGTACCTGGCCCTGGGCTCCGTGATTGCAGCGCTGGCCGGGGACTGGCTGGTGGCCTGGTATCTTCAGCTGTTTTAGAATAGACGCAGCTGCGCCAGACCAACCTGATTGTGATTGATCGGGTTTTTGTATAGAAACCAGTATTCAACAAAATTGATTAGTTTTAAAGGGGAAATAACAGGTATTCACGAAATGAAGGATAATACTGTCAGAAATGTTCGTATCAGCATAGAGGTGACTTAGTCGTGACAGATGTCCCCAAAAAAACAAAAAAAACCTTGGGGGAGCTTCTGATTGAGAGAGGTTTTATTACCAATGCGCAACTATGGGAAGCCCTGCGGGTGCAGTCGCGAACCGGTGAACTCCTGGGCGAAATTTTAATCAAACTTGGCATGGTTTCAACAGATATTATTCATGAAATTTTGGGGGTTCAGAAAATAAATCTGGACGATCTGAACCCAGAACTTTTTAAACTAGTACCTGAGCACATGATCCGTAAGTACAAGCTGTTGCCCTATCAAAAAGAAGGGAATCTTCTTACCGTGGTTATGGCAGACTCTGCCAACGTCCTGGCTATCGATGACCTGCGCCTTGTGACCGGGTGTAAGATCGAACCTGTCTGGCTGGAGCAGCATGCTGTAGAAGAGGCCATCCGCAAACATTTTAGTATCCCTGAAGTTGACAAAATCTTTGACGATTTTGAACTTACCACCGACCAGCAGGAGTCAGAAACGATTATCCTGGAGGATGAGGTGTTTGACGAGGCGCCCGTGGTGCGCCTGATCAACTCCATTTTCACCCAGGCCATTGAACAGAAGGCCAGCGACATTCACATTGAGCCGGCAGAGAACCATGTCCGGATCAGGTACCGGATAGACGGGATGCTGCAGGAAATCATGACGCTGCCCAAAAAAATTCGCTCGGCGGTAATCTCCAGGGTCAAGATCATGGCCAACATGGACATCGCCGAAAAGCGGGCGCCGCAGGACGGCAGGATTATGCTCAAGCTGGGCAGTCAGGAATTTGACCTGAGGGTGTCCTCGCTGCCCACCGTCTACGGGGAAAAAATAGTTACCAGGCTTCTGGATAAGGGCAGCATGAAGTCCTATAAGCTGGAAAACGTCGGCTTTGACCCCCAAAGCCTCAACATATTTAGAAATGCGCTGAAAAGTTCTTACGGGCTGCTCCTGATTACCGGCCCCACTGGCAGCGGTAAAACCACGACCCTTTATGCGGCGCTCAATGAAATTAATACCATTGAAAAGAATATCGTTACCGTGGAAGATCCCGTTGAGTATATGCTGGAAGGGATCAACCAGACCCAGGTCAACGCCAAAGCGCGGATGACCTTCGCGGCTGGTTTGCGGGCCATCCTGCGGCAGGACCCTGACGTGATCCTGGTCGGGGAAATCCGTGACGGTGAAACTGCGGAGATTGCCGTCAAGGCTGCCACCACCGGACACCTGGTGCTTTCCACCCTGCACACCAACGATGCCGCTGGCGCCTTCACCCGCCTGGTGGATATGGATATAGAGCCATTCCTGGTGGCCTCATCGGTGCTGGGAGCGGTGGCCCAGCGGTTGGTCAGGCTGATCTGCCCGAAGTGCCGCCAGAGCTATGTCCCCCCACCAGATTCGCCGGAACGGCTGTTTGTAGGTATCGGACCAGAGCAGCCGTTAACCCTTTACCGGGGCGCAGGCTGCAACGAGTGCCGGAACAGTGGTTACCGGGGGCGTATGGCCATTCTCGAGGTGCTGCCCATGACCGCCGGGCTGCGCGCGCTCATTATACAAAAAGCTTCTGCCGATGAGGTCAAGCAAAAAGCCCTGGCTGAGGGTATGGTCACCCTGAGGACGGACGGTATCCAAAAGGCTCTCAGAGGGCTGACCACCATCGGGGAAGTGATGAGAGTTGCGTACGCCGAGGACAACTAAGTTTGACCTGATGGTTTGGGAGGTTGATAACGATGACCTGTGATGAGATCCTTTCCTTCGCCTTCAAGGTTGGCGCTTCTGATGTCCACCTGGTTACCAAAAGCGCCCCGGCCCTGCGTCTGCACGGGGACCTTTTGCCGCTGGATGCGCCGGAGTGGAAGGGGAAATTAGACACCGGAGACATTGCATCTGCCGGTCCACTGTCTCCGGAGGATACAGACAGGATGGCCCGCGAGATTATGACGCCGGGGCAGTACCAAAAATTCCAGCAGGTGGGAGAGTTGGACTTCTCTTACTTTATACCGGATGTATGCCGCTTCCGGGTCAATGTCTTCAAGCAGCGGGGCAGCGTCAGCATTGCCATCCGTCTGATCAACTCGACCATCCTATCGTTTCAGCAATTGGGTCTGCCGGATGTGCTGGCCACCCTATCCCGCAAACCAAGGGGACTGGTGCTGGTAACCGGTCCCACCGGCAGCGGCAAATCAACCACCCTGGCGGCCATGATTGACTTGATTAACAGGGAAAGCCGGCACCACATCCTGACCCTGGAAGACCCGATTGAATTTGTGCATGAGCACAAGAAATGCATCGTCAGCCAGCGTGAAGTTGGACAGGACACCGGCTCCTTCGCCAACGCGCTGCGGGCGGCATTGCGGGAGGACCCGGACGTAATCCTGGTAGGCGAGATGCGGGATCCGGAAACGATCGGTATTGCCATTACCGCCGCCGAGACAGGACACCTGGTATTTGGTACGCTGCACACTTCCAGCGCGTCCCAAACCATTGACCGGATTATTGACGTCTTCCCGTCGCACCAGCAGCAGCAAATCAGAGTCCAACTTAGCAGCACCATCCAGGGCGTGGTGGCCCAGACGCTGATACCCCGTATAGACAGGGTGGGTAGGGTGGTCGCGGTGGAAATAATGGTCGCCAACCACGCCATCCGCAACCTGATCCGGGAGGGCAAGACCTACCAGATAATCAGCCAGTTGCAGACGTGTTCAAGACAGGGAATGCAGTCCCTTGATACAGCCCTGCGCCTGCTTTGCCAGAAAAAAATAATCAGCATTGAGGAGGCATTGACACGGGCGGCGGATCCCGAGGCACTCTCAAAAATGCTAAACTAATAGGAAATTTTTTGTCATATAAGAAAATATATTGCATTCTTATATTAGAACATGTATTATAAACATATCTCAACAAAATAGTATAATATTCCAGAGAAATTATTATAAACCTTCATCCGATAATAGCAAACCCGTCGAAAGGCGCGGACGCAAAGCTATGGGTCTAAAGCTGCAAGGCTACGACTGCCAGGCTGCCGAAGAAGAGAAGGACGCTTAAAAGCGGGTGCTCCTTCGGTGATAAAAGGTCTTTTTAGACCTAAAGCCAAAAGGGGGATCTTTAATTTTGTTTGGGGCCGGTTAACGGTTGCAGGCTTGTCAGTTAGTTAGAAGACTAAAACAAAACGGTGGATTAAATGGCCCAAAATTTTGCTTATAGAGCCCGTAACCCGGCCGGCAAGCTGGTTGCCGGCAAGATCGAGGCCGAAAACCGCAACAAGGCCATCGCCCAGCTTAGAGAACGCAGGTTTTTCGTGGTGGAGTTGAAAGAAGCCCCCGCGACAGGGCCCAGCATCAAGCTGGACAAGCTCTTTCAAAAGAAGGTCGGCGGCAGGGACCTGGCCGTGATGTGCCGGCAGTTTGCCACCATGGTTCAGGCGGGTGTCCCCCTCCTGCAGACCATAAGCATTATCAGCCAGCAGTGCGAAAACAAGACGCTCCAGCAAACGATGAAAAAGGTCGGCGGCAACCTGGAAAGCGGCATGTCTCTGACCGAGTCGCTGAAACCCTATCCCCAGGTGTTCCCCAGTATTTTCACCAGCATGGTCGAGGCCGGGGAAGTCGGCGGCGACCTGGAGCACGTGCTGGAAAGGCTGGCCCTGAACTTTGAAAAAGACCACGACATGAGGGAGAAGGTCAAGTCGGCCATGACCTATCCGACGGTGGTGCTGGTGGTAGCGGTGCTGGCGGTAGTGTGTCTTTTAATATTTGTGTTGCCCAGCATGACCAAAATGCTGATAGACATGAAGGTACCCTTGCCGGTCACTACTAAAATGATCATGGGTTTAAGCGATTTCCTTAGAAACTACTGGTATGTTGCACTGACTTTGGTGGTTGGCCTGTCTTTCGGTTACAAGACCGGGAGCAAGACCGAGCGGGGTAAGAAAATGAAAGACGCAGTTGTCCTGAAACTGCCGGTGATGGGTCCGATGGTTCAAAAAATCATCATCTCCCGTTTTTGCCGGTCGCTGAGTACCCTGTTGAAAAGCGGCGTGCCGGTCCTGCAAGCGTTGGAAGTGGTCAAGAACATCGTGGACAACCACTCGGTGAATACAAGTATTGAGGAGGCTGAAAGAAGCATCAAGGAGGGCAAGAGCTTTGCCGAGCCGCTCCAGAAGAGCCGGATATTTCCACCGATGGTCGGTACGATGATGTCGATCGGGGAGGAAACAGGTTCAGTAGACACACTGCTGGAGAAGGTCGCCGACTTTTACGAAAGTGAAGTGGACGACATGGTGGCCCGCCTGTCCTCCATGATCGAGCCAATTTTACTGGTGGGTATGGGCGTTGTGGTAGGATTCATTTTAATCTCGATTATGGTGCCGATGTTCAGCGTAATGGATAACATCAAATAAAAGCTACATAGTAACTTAATTATTTTGGGAGGTGAATAAATGGTACGAAGGCGAAATGTAGCTTCACCCTGATTGAACTAGAGGAGTGCTGTTTGTTATCATGATATTGGCGACTATCGCTATAACGAAGTAAGCAGACTTGCAGTGTAGGTTAAGAGAGCAGTTGTAACTTAGGACTACATAGTATTCAAAAATTAAAAGGGAGTGAAAAGAATGAAACTGACAAGGAACGAACGTGGTTTTACCCTGATTGAACTGATGGTGGTGCTGATTATTATCGGCATCCTGGCCGCCATCGCCATCCCCGTGATGAGCAAGCAAACTGACAAAGCTAAGGTCAAGAGGGCGGTTGGTGAGTTAAAATCAATGAAGACAATCGTCGATATTTACATGAATGACACAGGTGTTAATATAACTGGTGTTGCACCCCTTGCCACTGCTGATGCAACTAACGGTATAAAAGCAGTGCTTCAGATTAATGGTGTAACCGATGCAGGGTTAATTGATCCCTGGGGCAACGGATACGTTTATGCCAGAGGTGTTTCCCCATTTAAAACTTATACTTTGTTTTCCACGGGTTCTGATGCAACTGTTACCGAGGATGAAATTAAAGTTACAGAAACTTTAAATCCCACGGAGAAATCAACTGTTGCTAGAGCAGCAGGTGACATTACCATTTCAACAAATGCAATAACACCATAGGTTTTAAGGATTTTAGCAAGGCAGAATTGGCAACAATCCTGCCTTGCTAAACATTATTTTAGTAGAATGACATATTGAAGGGATGGATATGCCCGACGCTAAAAAGCAAAAACTTGAGGTTCTTAATAATTTCGGATTCACATTAATTGAAATTGCAATTGTGCTTGTTATAATCAGCATTACAATTGCTTTGGCTGTACCCAATTTTAATAAAATCCTTGGCAACTATCAACTTGACATCTCGGCCAGAGAAATGGCTTCAGATATACGCGACTTGCAGCAGGCAGCAGTCAAGTCTCAAACCTCCACTTATTTAATCATGTGGAACATCAACACGGACACCTATTACCTTTGCAACCCTGGGACAACGGCCTACAAAACCGTCAACCTGCCCTCTAGTGTGGATTTGGTGAATGCCCCCATGACTGGTTACTTTTATCAATTAGGCTTTGCCACTAGTGGACGACCGATCGGCGGCTTTGGCGGGACTGTTACCCTTAGGGACAAGGCTACCGGAAAAAATAAATACGTGGTTGTCGACACGTTGGGGCGGGTGAGAGTCAGTGAAACCTATCCATAGTAGGGATGCATACTGGAAAACGTCAAATTTGCTTAATAACGAGCGGGGCATGACCCTGCTTGAAGTGCTTGTGGCGCTTCTGATCCTCTCCCTGGTGCTGGTAACCATGCTCGACAGGTTTGCCCAAGCCGGCCGCCTGAACTCCGGCACCTACCGCTACAACGAGGCCCTGTCCCTGGCCCAGAGTAAAATTGAGGAAATCAAAAAAAAGGACTTTAACAGCGTGGCCAGCGTTGCCTTGACTAGTTTTTCCTCCGAAAGCGACTACGCCCAATTTCAGGGGCTGACCTACACGGTTACAGTGCTAGATAGCGGTCTCAATACCAAGACGGTTACCGTTGCCGTGTCTTACACCGATGAGGGAATAGCCAAACAACTGGACCTGACGGCGGAGGTCGCGAGGCGGTGAGGAATTTGGTCAGCCTGCGGGACGAACGTGGCTTTACCTTAATAGAGCTGATGCTGTCGCTGCTGCTGATGAGCATCCTCTTTCTGGCGGTGTGGGGGATCTTTACCCGCAGTGTTACCTTTTGGAGGCAGGCGGAATATAAGGTCGACATGTACGACAGCATGCGCATCACTTTCGACCGTATGGGAAGGGAACTAATGTTCGCCAGACAGCCGGACAGCAGCTA
>JBAZQW010000268.1:0-2851 GCA_041645005.1 Desulfotomaculaceae bacterium
CGGTCTGGGTTCGTTTATCATGGGTCCGCTGGCGACATCCATGATTAACAACCCGGCTATCGGTAACGGCAGTGCGCTGCCTGTGTTCAAGTATGTGGGTATGGCGATGTTTGTTATGGCTATCGCCGCCGGACTGTGCCTGTCGAATCCGCCAGCCGGATACAAGCCGGCCGGCTGGAACCCGCCCGCGCCTAAAGCAGGCGCGCCCAAAGTGGGCAGGGACTTTACCTTCGGTGAGACAATCAGGTCTATGCAGTTCTGGCTGCTTTACGCCGCTTATTTTTGCGGCTCGTTTGCCGGCCTGATGGTTATCGGGGTTATGGCCGCCCACGGTAATTATGAAATGAGCAAAGAAGCGGCTGCCCTTGCCGGGGTTGCTGTGAAGGAACTTCCGGCGGATGTGACGAAAACTATCGCCATGCAGGCCGCCATTGCGACCAGTTCTCTTAATGCCGCGAACGCTCTGGTCCGGGTGTTGATCGGCGCCATTGCCGATAAGACTGGCACGAGGATATGTTTCCTGGTCACCTTCGTCCTTCAGGTTGTGGCCATGCTGGTGCTGTTCCCGGTAGGGAAAACTCTTTTCCTGCTCTGCGTAGTGGCAATTATCCTTGGCTGGAACTATGGCGCCATGTTCACCCTGTTCCCGGCCACCTGCCTGCAGTACTTCGGCCCGACAGCGCAGGGTTCCAACTACGGCCTGCTCTTCACCTCCTGGGGTATAGCCGGCTTTATATCGAACCTGCTGGCTGGCAGAATGTTCGACACGTTTGGCACATACTCCATGTCGTTTATTATCGGCGCTGTTTTCGTCGCGATTGGTGTTTTCTGCCTGATAATCGGCAAAAAACCGGCAATTATGGAGGCATAACGTTCATAGAAATATCAGTTCGTTTTTCAAAAAGAGCGCCCTGCACTGCAAGGCGCTCTTTTTTATGAATTAATATATACTGGTTAGGGATTATTTGAAAATATTTTCATAACAGGCGCGGCAGACATAGAAGCCAACTGAGCTGCGGCAGATGATCAGTTCCTCGAATTCTCCACCGGGCTTCCACTGGTAGCACTCCGGGCAGCGCTCCAGTTCATTTTCAGACCACTGACCGCCGCATGAAAAACATAAGAATTGAGAAGCTGCGCTCCTGCCAGCTTTGCCCTGGACCACCAGCGCCAGGTTGCCGCATTTCGGGCATTCATAAACTGGTAATTTAGTCTTCACATTGATATGCTCAGGTTTTTTCAGCCCGGCAGTTTTTTCTATGTACTCCACTGCCCCATTATAACTGTCGGTCTCATATCCACATGAGCTGCAGAGAACCTTCCCATCCCCGGTAATACGCCATTCGCGTCGGCAGCGGGGGCATTCCAACATAGGATTGCTCACCTGGGCTAACCTCCATCCGTGTAATTGCATATATGTTTCCATTTGCTTTATTCCATAATACATGCGTGCGGCCCTGCGTGCAACCGCTCTGGTGAAAGAAAACGCGCCTTTTGTCAAGGCGCGGGTGAGTAGGGGGTATATAACTTTTTATCTTTTAATTTGCACCGGGCTATTCTTTGATCTTCTTCCTAACGAAATAGCCTTTAGGATCGATAACTTCCCGGATAAGGCGAACCTCTTCAACCGTGGGCGGTTCAAACGCATATACATCATCAGGGATAATCAGTTCGAAACCTGTTGCTTCCTGTACGCTCTTGATCGTTTCGCCAGGGAGAGTCGCAATAAGTTTCATCCGCTTGGTCTCATCGTCGAAGCCCATAACGGCTTTGGTGGTAATGACCCTGTATGGACCCTGTCCGGCATGGCCGGCGCGCCAGCGGGCGTTGGGGGAACCATCCAGGTAGCCGGGACTGGTGATATAGTCAATCTTTTCGTTGAAACGCCTGGGTTCGTGCACCATGATGATGATTGTGCGCTCACAGGAGCAGGCCATGTCGCTGGCGCCGCCGCTGCCAGGAAGGCGGGTTTTGGGTTTTTGATAGCCTTCCGGGAACGATCCCATCATAGTGGAGTTGAGGTTGCCATAGGGGTCGATCTCAGCGCCGCCGATGAACCCAAAGTCGCAAAAACCGCGCTGGGTCAGTTCGAAAGCTGAGTTAAGACCAAGCAGGTAGTTAGCCTTGTAAGTAGTTCTGGAACCACCTACTGAAAGAGGCAGTCCGCGGGAAAGTTCCGGTCCTACAGCGCCTGCTTCAAATACCGGGACAATACCGGGTCCGTGCGTCAGTTGGGCCAGGGTGATTGCCACCATCGGCAGGCCTGTACCCGCAAATACCACTTTATTGTCGATCAGGGTCCTGGACCCCGCCACAACGATCATCTCTTGGGGAGTAAAGTCTTCTGAATATTTAGCCACAGTTTTCCACCTCCTAACTTCCTAATACCGTGTAGGCCGCGTCAAGCCGAATGCCGGGCTCGATTTTCTCTACATACTGGATTTGGCTCAGCGGAATCTTGTTGATGAACTCGGTTGTGTTTTCCACGCCGAAGATGTATTTGTCATAATACTCCTTAAGCGGTGCAGGGTCGCCCTTGCGGAATTTTTCACAGGCGCCCCTGAACTCGGGGATGTGTTTTTCATCATAGTAGTAAAGTCCGCCGCTGTTGCCCGGATATGCCCCGTAAGGCACTTCAATAACCGCGTCTACCGAGAAGTAGGGGATGCTGATCCTGTTCGGGTAGCGAGTCATGTCATCATGTTCAATCAGCCGTTCACAGGTAACAATAGTGTGCGCGGCAGCCATTGATATTTCAGGGCAGGTAAAGAGCGGTCCCTGAATCCGGCAGTTGCCGTAGATGTCCGCTTCCTGAACGTGAACGAGCGCAACGTTTGGATGAGAGGCAGGC
>JBAZQW010000017.1:0-16948 GCA_041645005.1 Desulfotomaculaceae bacterium
CCGGGCTCACCAAGTATTATCCGTATAAACCGGATGAGGATGGCGTTCCTCCCATGGCTGATTTTTGTGAAGGGTTCCGCTATCATGTTACCGGGCTGGTACATGACGAAAGCGGCAGCCCCACCACTAAACCCGACCAGGCTGAGCTCTTGATTAAGCGTTTAACCAGCAAAGTCATGGATCATCTTGATGAAATAACCATGAGCGAATCCTTAATGACGGAAGACGCTGAAATTATCATAGTTGCCTGCGGAGCTGTCTCCCGTTCCGCCAGGCAAGCGGTTAAGCAAGCTAGGGCGGAAGGAATAAAGGTCGGCCTTTTCCGCTTGATCACTATCTGGCCTTTTCCCGCCAAAGAAATAACAGCCCTCTCCCGCCAGGCCCGCGCCATAATTGTACCGGAAATGAACCTGGGACAGCTAATAGGTGAGGTTGAGCGAGCCGTACGGAACGAGACGAAAGTTATGGGTGTCAACAGGGTTACTGGAGAAATGATAACTCCTGACGAGATCCTGACCGCAATAAAATCAGAGATTTAGGTGAACTACATGCAAGCAAACGCCGAAAAATACCTGCGCTTAGATAAAATGCCACATATCTGGTGCCCCGGTTGCGGTAACGGTATCGTACTGGGCGCGCTGGTGCGCGCTTTTCACAAATTGGCCTACGACCAGGATAAGACCGTTATAGTTTCCGGGATCGGGTGCTCCTCCAGGGCTTCAGGTTACCTTGATTTCAATACTCTCCACTCTACCCACGGCAGAGCGCTCGCTTTTGCGACCGGGATTAAACTTGCCCGCCCTGACGTTAATGTATTTGTAATAATGGGGGATGGCGACGCCAGTTCCATTGGCGGCAACCATTTAATACACGCCGCCAGGCGCAATATTGACCTGACCGCGATTATATTTAACAACAGTATCTATGGTATGACCGGGGGACAGTATTCCCCGCTTACTCCGCAGGATAACCGCGCCACCACCGCGCCTTACGGCACTTTTGAGCGCCCTTTTGACCTGGTCGAGCTGGTCAAAGCGGCAGGGGCCACATATATAGCCAGAGGAACCACCTACCATTCAGCCATGCTGACCAAACTGATTATAACCGGCGCCACCCATAAAGGATTCAGCGTTATTGAAGCTGTGACGGCCTGCCCGGTTTCTTACGGGCGCCGCAATAAAATGGGGGACGGCTACGACATGCTGATGTGGCAGAAAGAGCATGGGGTTCCCATAGAAAAATCCAGGTACTTATCATTAGAAGAAATGAAGGGGAAATTCCTTATCGGAGAACTGCATAAGTCAGAGGCTCCTGAATACACCGAGGTTTATGAACAGTTAATAGATAAGGTTCGTGGAACAATTAAGGGGGAATGATTGTTTTGTCTCAAACAAGTGAAATCCTACTGAGCGGTACAGGCGGCCAGGGATTGATCATGGCGGGACTGATCCTCGCTGACGCGGTGATCAGGGATGGCAAGAACACTGTCCAGACCCAGTCATACGGCCCGGAAGCCAGGGGTGGAGCGAGCAAGGCTGAGGTTATTATCAGTGATGAGGATATAGATTATCCTAAAGTTACCAAACCGGACGTCCTTCTGGCCATGAGCCAGGAAGCCCTGACGCGGTATATCGGCGAACTCGGCGAAGATAGTGTGCTTATGATTGACAGTACTTTTATTCAGGAAATACCCGCCACAACAGCCAAGATATTTAAAATGCCATACACCAGGATTGCCAGAGAATCTCTTGGCAAAGAAATGGTGGCTAATATAATAGCGCTTGGAGCGCTTGCGGCCATTTCAGGTGTTGTTTCAAAAGAGGCTTTAAAATCCGCCTTGCTATCCCGTATTCCCAAAGGAACCGAGGCCTTAAACCAAAAGGCGCTGGAAATTGGGTGGGAAAGCGCCCGAAAGGAAGCGGCAGCATAGCTGAAAGGCTGTATCTAACGCATGCATAAATTCTTTGCAAATACAATACAACTAACGGGTAAATTGGGCGCCACAGCTAAAAAGTCCGGATATTTGCTATAAATTCCGGGTTTAGTACGTTATTTGCACCGGTGGTTTCTAACAAATTAATGCCCTTACGGGCTTTTTGTTTTTTATATATATTATATGTGACAGGGACTTAGGAGTTGTTGAGTATGTCAAGGCTTGCCCAGGTCAGTGATAAAGGCCAGAAAATTGCCGAAGCCATTGCTACCGTATTAAAGGTTGAGGTGGAAATTATTGATACCGACCTGGTGCGTGTGGCCGGAACCGGGATCGTAAGGAACGATGTCGGATCCCGTTTACTGCGCGGTCTGGTAAACAAGCATGTTCTCCAGACCGGCAGTCACATTTTCATCAGCGAAGCTGGCTTCCACCCTATTTGCTTGTCCTGCCCGCTCACCGGGCGCTGTTTTTACCGTGCCTCCATCGTCTATCCTATTACCGCTAATACGGAAGTAATCGGGACAATAAGCCTTATAGCCTTTGATGACGAACAAAAAGAGACCCTTACTAAGAACACCGATTCCCTGATTGAGTTCATCGGCCGCATGGCGGATCTGATCAGCAGCAAGGCTCTGGAGGGGGAGATCATGGCTGAGCGGATGGTTATGGTCAATCGCCTTGAGGCGGTGGTCGACGCCGTTTACGAAGGTGTTGTGGCAATCGACCACGAGGGTCTGTTTACTCATTTCAACCAGTCCGCAGAAAGACTGTTCGGCGCTAAAAAGGGAAACATAATCGGCAGGGATTCAAAACAAATACTGCCCTCACTGTCGGAAGTACTACAAGATGGCAAGGGCTTTAGCTCGCGGGAAGTATTTATAAGTTTTGAGGGGCGCAAACTGCACCTCCTGAGTACGGCCAGGCCAATAAAAACAGATGACATTATGGTCGCCGGGGTAGTGGCCACATTCCGCGATTTCAAAGAAACACAAAGGCTTGCTTATGAAATAATGAGCAACCAGGAAATGATTGATTTTGAAGACCTGGTTGGCACAAGCAGGTCATTTGCTGAAGTTAAGGCCAAAGCCTTAAAAATATCCAGCGGCACTTCGACAATTTTAATTATGGGGGAAAGCGGCACCGGCAAGGAGGTTTTTGCCCGTGCTATCCATGCCGCGAGTCCGCACGGCCACAAACCTTTTGTATCAATCAACTGCGGGGCTATCCCGGAAAACCTGCTAGAAACCGAACTTTTCGGCTACGATGAAGGAGCTTTTCCCGGCGCCCGCCGTGGCGGCAAACAGGGAAAATTTGAATTGGCCAACGGCGGGACTATCTTCTTGGATGAAATCGGCAACCTTTCCCTTTACCTGCAGGCAAAGCTTTTAAGATATTTGCAGGATCGCCGGATCGAAAGAGTGGGCGGGACCAGGATGATCCCGGTTGATGTACGGGTTATTGTGGCAACAAATAATGACCTGCAGGAGATGGTGCGAAAGAACCTCTTCCAGGATGAATTGTACTACCGCCTCAGTGTTATTCCCCTGATCATACCTCCTTTAAGAGAAAGACCGGAGGACATACCGTTATTATTAGAATTCTACATGAAAAGATTCGGCAAGCTCCTGAACAAAGATATTCAGGCTTTTAAAAGCGAGGCCTTAAAAGCCTGCGTCAAATACTACTGGCCGGGTAATGTCAGGGAGTTGGTTTACGCTGTGGAATATGCTATAAATCTTGAGGAAAACTCCCTGATATCTCTTGAAAGCCTGCCCCCCGAACTGCGTGAGGAAACGAAAAAAAGAACCAGGGACGGCATTGGGGGTGATGGACGGCTGCTGCAGTTGGCTCAACTTGAAAAGGAAGCAATTGCCACTGCCCTGGACAGGTATGGCTGGACTGACGAAGGGAAGATCAATGCCGCCCGTGCTCTGGGTATCAGCCGGGCTACCATCTACCGGAAGATCCAGCGGTACGGCCTGAAGCCTGCGTGATTAAAGAATACAGTAGTCAGTAGTAAGTAGTCAATTTTTTAAGAATATAGGAATCAGAAGCTAGAATACAGAATATTTTTAAGTTCATTCTTTTGAATTCTGGCTTCTGTCTTCTGAATTCTTGCTTTTATTATGGTTTTTTCAACCATTCCGCCATAGGTTTAAAAAGCGCCTCGATCGGTGCGTTGGGCTCGAACGGACGTATTCCGATTAACTGCGGGATGGAGAGGGCTATACCGATGGCCAGAAAAACTGAAAAAGCCGTCAGCTCCCGCCACATTTTCTTTTTAATCAGGCCGGGAACCTCAAGCCCGATAACCAGCACAAAACCCAGCAGCGCCAATACTATTAACACCTTACTTGTCTCCTTTTAAATATAAGCTATTATCTCTCGGTTCCTCTTTTGCCTATCAAACCGCTGCGTCTCAAATGAGCCTCCACCGTAAAGTCAACATAAGCGCCGGCGAACACCTCATCCCACCTGTCTTCCAACTCCGGCCAAATTTTAGGGTACTTCCGGTGGAAAGCCACCCCGAAGTCGAATATGTCCACCCCGTATTCCCCCTGGGCCTTCTCCAGGGCGAGTCTCGCCTTCTCTTCTACTTTTCTGGATATTTCTTTTTCTATGGCCTTTCGCACATCACGTTCCGTAATATCCTCTGAGGACTGCTGCTCCAGCAAATCCCCTTCCACAACTATTTTCACAACAAACCATACCGATTCCCCGTCATAATACGGTTCCACTTCTGTGTGACCACGCATTATTTCGACAGACATTTCCTTACCCTGGTCGGTCAGGGAGGGGAGGGTAATAACCCCCCTCAATATCTCACCCCTGAGCCAGAGCAGCCCCCTGGTTTCCGATTCGTCCAGCCACCCCACCAGCTTTTCCTCGCGGAATACGGCTGTCCCGGTAAGCGCCGCTCCCTCATGCTTGACCGATTTCTCCTTCTCCGTCCCCGGGGAAACTCCGCGCTCGACAATTTCAACCCTGGAAGCTATGGGGTTGCTCCCCTTGGTGGCCAGCATCACTTTAAAATCTTTAAAATTAACGGAATAGCCCGCTTTGGCCCTGGCTAAGTAACCGATGTCCTGTGCTGAACTATTCTCCAGTCTTGAAGTGGTTTCCAGTATATCTTTGGCCTGACCTTTGGCCACCAGGATCCATGTGATTTCCCGGGTCTGCGGCGAACGGGTGAAAAAATTCGTATACTGGCGCATTCCGTGACGGGCCGCTTCCTCCCCAAAAACCACAATTACGTTATGGGTCCAGTTAATGTGGCGGGAGATCCGCATCGCCAGTTTTCTCTGCACGTCAAGAATGGTGCTGCCTGTCTCTGAAATAACCCAGGTAGTGGGTTCCTTTGCCCCGGCACCCTCTCCGCCGGCGCCAGCTAAAGCGCCGGGTCTGGCCAGCTGTAGAGTTAACCGGACTTGACCGTCGGGGGTTCGATCAATCCCCGCCCCCAGGACAATGGCCAGTTCACTCATTTCTTTACGGCTCCAGCAGCCGCTTAAGATACCGGCCATAATTATCAACAAAGCTAAACAGGCCAGCAGTTTCCTCAATGTCGCGATCCTCCCTGTCCCCTGATCACTGCAACAATCAGCAAGAGGAGGGGAATACCCACAATAAATAAGGTCAGGGCATAAGGACCCCAAAACATGCCCAGGAAGGCAAACAAATCCAGAAGGCTGTCATGCGCCATAATCGAAAGGGCATAAATGATTACTCCTACCGGCAAAACCAGGGGCTTGTAGTCCTTTAGTTCCAGCCACTGGGCGCTGCCCAGTGCCGCCGCCCAATAAAAAACACTTATTTTCACGAGAACCCCGGCCACCCAGATGACCATAACAACAGGCTCCAGCCGTTCCAGGAAATTGGCCAGGTGGATCATCCTGACACCGTCCAAGCCCGGGAAAAGCCACGCGGCAGTGATCGGACCAAATATTGCTATGTCGACAAGTTGTGTAATGAGCATAAAAAACCCGGTAATTAGAGTGGCCGTTACGGCAATCCGGTAAGCTTCTTTTGCTTTGTTCAGGTAGGGAATAAGGACGGTCATGGTGATGATCTCCCCTATCCAGGCAGCGGGCATGACGGCTCCTTTTACAACAGGCACGGCCCCGTGTTCAAAAACCGGCAGTATTTGTTTTATGTTCATTTCGGGGGCAGCTAAAATATTCAGGATGACAACCGACACCAAAATGAGTGGAAGAATAAGTTGATTTACCCGGCTGAACACCTCCAGGCCGTTGCGTACGGCATAAGCTGCTATAGCCATGATGAGCAGCATGAAAACACTTATCGGCGTTTCAGGCATGAAGGCGGCAACCAAAAGAGATCCATACTGCCGGAGGACTTCGGCGTTCATATGGATATACCACCAGATGTACAGGAAGGCGACAACCTTTCCCGGCCACCTGCCCAGGATTACCTCAGCAAACTGGAACAGGGTTTTTCCCGGAAAGCGAAGGCCAAGGCTTACCGCCAGCCAGGCGATAAGCAGCGCGACAAGAGTGGCCAGCAAAATAGAGATCCAGCCATCCTGCCTGGCCAAATGGGCGGTCACGGCAGCCACAAAAAGAAAGCCCGTAGGAAGAACCATGATCACCATTAATAAAATGGCCTGCTTACTGTCAATTTTGCCCACTTCAGGCATTGACGCTCACCACCTTCACTGTTTCCGCCCGGCTGGGGGCGGAGTTGGTTTAAGTCCCCCTGCTTCCCGCTGCGGGTTCGCCATGCCGATCAGCCGTGGACGGTGCAGCATGGCCCACCAGGGTACCCGTACGGCCACGTCTTTCAGGTCACCGGCGCTAAGCGGAGCCACCGGAGACAGGAAGGGAACGCCGAATGAGCGCAGAGTGGCCAGGTGCACCAGGATGGTAAGCACCCCGCAGATCACCCCGTAAAGCCCCAGGGTACCCGCCAGCACCAATAAGGGAAATCTTAATAGGCGGATGGAAATGCTGGCGGAGTAACAATAAGCAAAGGAGGCGATGCCCGTCAGGGCCACCACGATGACCGTCCCGGCGCCTACAAGCCCGGCCCGCACGGCGGCCTCCCCGATGATCAGCGCTCCCACGATGCTGACCGCCTGGCCCACCTGGCGCGGCAGGCGGATGCCGGCTTCCCTCAGGATCTCAAAGGCGACTTCCATACCAAATGCTTCGATAAAGGCCGGAAAGGGCACCACTTCCCGCTGGGCCGCCAGACTTAAAAGCAGGGCGGTGGGCAGCATCTCATGGTGGTAGGTAATAACGGCAACGTACAGTGAAGGCGCTAAAAGCGAAAGAATGAGAGTGAACAGCCGGAGCAGCCTTGTCGCCGAGCTGATCGGCCACCGCTGGTAGTAGTCCTCCGGAGTCTGCAGGGACTCTACAAACAAAAGCGGCGCAGTCAACGCGTAGGGAGTGCCGTCCACCAGTATGGCCACCCGGCCTTCCAGCAACTGCGCCGCCACTCTGTCGGGACGCTCGGTGTGGTTAAGGGAACAAAAAGGGCTCCAGGGGTTGTCCTCGATCAGTTCCTCGATGTAACCGGTTTCCAGGATGGCATCAATTTTAATTCTGTTTAGCCGTTCCTTGACCTCGGTAACCAGCTTATCGTTAACAATACCTTTGATGTAAACTACCGCCACATCGGTTTTAGTTACTTCCCCCAGCCTCATGGTTTCAATCTTTAAGTTGGGGTTTTTTATTTTTCGGCGGAGCAGGGATAAATTAACCCGTATGGTTTCGACAAAGGCCTCCCGGGGACCCCGCACCACCATTTCCGTCTGGGATTCTTCTACTTTCCGGCTTTCCCAGCCCCTGGAGGCGTTGATGATTGCGCATGCGTGCCCGTCCACCAGCAAAACGGTATCACCCGATAAAACGGCGTCAATGACTTTACCTAGATTATTTGTTTCCTCGACCTGTTGAACGGGTAAAAGCCTCTTTTTTATGAGCGTCAATGCCCGGGCCCTGGTGAATTCCTCGCCCTGCTCCACCAGCGGGGCGTCCAGCATCAGGCTGCGCATAATCTGGGAAGTGATCTGCATTTTATCAACCATGCCGTCCACATAGATAATGGCCAGCTTGATCCGCTCGTCCTGGGCAAAGTCAAACTCCCTGTAGACCACGTCGCTGCAATCACTCAAAATTTCCTTTATATGCAGCAGGTTGGCCTGCAGGTCGGCGCTTAAATCCTGGTTTTGCAGTTCCTGGTTAGAAAAAGCATTGTCGACTGCTTGATCCTGGGAACTGTTGTCCTTCCCTGAACTCGATTTTCTCCGACCAAGCAATCGGGATCTGAGCGGTTTAATAAACCTTGCCAACTGATGGCCATCTCCCATAATATAAAAAATTATTAATATTCACCGACTTGTGTATTATTTCCCTGGCTTAACATTATATACTTGCGATTTGAACGGGTGATTAAATATTCTATCCATAAAAATAACCCGTAACAAAGCACGGGCTTTGTTACGGGTCAATAGTTGCATACCTTAGATTTTACAAAAAACGCGGCATCCAACCTTTATTCTAAGCGAAAGCAGGCCAATTAATGTTTCTTGGCAGTTGCACTGGAAATCAATTGATCTTTCTGACGATATACTGAATAATCTAGAATTACTCTCCATAACTCTTCTGCAAGTTTTGGATCTCCGCCCCGGGCCAGTGAAAGCTGATGAACACGTGACAAGATTTGATTTTCTCTTGCCGTGTCTCTTACATCTCGCATGCCCTGTTTTAGCAGAACCACCCGGTCGACCAACCTGGTACGCCGCACCAGTAACTCTACCATTTGAGCATCCACCACGTCCAGTTCTTGCCGGAGGTTGGAGAGAGCTTCTCCGGAACCGTTCGATCTATGGCCGGATATTCCTGCACTAGCGTGGCCCCACGCCGGATAGGAACCTAAAACCTTCAGACACAGGGTTATATTTGCCACCTCGCGCAGCGCTTCCTGAACCTCGGGCTGACCCTGCGCACCCATAAAATCAATGAAGAACAAATAGTCACCCAGATTTTTTTTGGCCGGCCTTGATTCGATACGGGTCAGGTTAATTCCGCGCACCGTGAATTCACGCAGTATAGCATACAGCGCTCCGGGCCGGTCCCCAACACCGAAAATGAGAGACGTCTTATGGCTGTGTTCTAAAGAACAAGGCAATTGCTCCTTCCCCACCACCCAAAAGCGAGTCACGTTGTCCTGGTAGTCGTTAGCAACGGGTACAACTACCTGAAGCCCGTATTCCGCGCGCGGCAGCCCTGGCCGGACCAAGCGCGGCCCAGGGGCGGTTTCTTGCGGCTACCCGCCTGGCGGCCGCAGCAGTACTGGAACACTCAGTCAACAAGGCGGCAGGCAATTCCCGGCGGAGAAAGTCGCGGCATTGGGCCAGGGCTTGGGGATGAGAGAAAACCCTTTTCACCCGCTCAAGTTGCACACCTGGCGAACCATTAAGGACTGTTTGACAGACAAAAACACTTCCCCTCGCACCGTCAGATCAAACGGGCCTGCCAGCAGGTCAAGCACGGCGCCAATGAGGCTTTCGTCAATTAAAACTCCAGCAGAAATCAATAGTAAGTTATTTATTTCTAACTATCATGGATTTGCTCGTAGAATACTTAGTTTGTATGGGTATCTTTTAACATCAAATTTAGCAAACTTTAAAGAATTTCAGTCTATTGATGATAGTAGAGTTGAAACACTTATGGAGTGTTCTTTGTTTGCTTTGCCTTAATGCACTTTAATCTCCCACCGGCAATATCTAACTGAGAATTCCCTGCTCTTACGAACATATATAAGCATTTATTTTTAATGAGCAACACTTAACAATTACAGTTATAGTAATAACTATTATTGTTATAGCGATTTTTCGCAAATCCATAAAATTCCTCCTTTAAGCTGTAACTCTTACTGAGTCGGAATTTATGTATTTGGAAAGCCTTCCCTTATTGAAACCCTTCCTCTTAAATTGTCTTTAAAGGAACGAAGCCGGCGCTTATTACCGGCAACCAGGGTGCCTAAGGGCTTAGATACAGAGATAGTAGGTCTTAGTTCTTCTGGCATTGTAGCATCACCTTTCACCTTCTATTTTTTAAAATACATCCTACATATCAGCCTAGCCGTGCATATCTTCATTGATTTTATTAACCTTCTTTTGTATATCTATAAGCGGCTTATCCTGTTCTCCTCTAATTTGGGTTTCTATTTGTTGCAGCTGCTTAAAAAGCTTTTTGTCAGAGGTAACATAGACATTATAATCCTTATTAAATTCTTTGATTTTATCATGTACTTCGACCTTAATTAGTTTTAAACGCAATCTGTCAAAACCACTTACTTTAATAGCAATCGATATTTCATTATTAATAACCACAGCCGTACTCTCCTTGACACCTTTCACTGTTTCGGCTGTTTTCTTTGCTCTTTCGGCAAGCTCGGGATTAATTTGGATTTGTTTTTCATCCTGGTTTATCTGCTGTTCCGGGTGCCGCTTTTTAAAAGAAGGGTTTCGCATGCTGCAACCTGCCGTTACTGATAATATAAGAGAAAAAACAATAACTTTCAGAATGATTTTCACGGTGTCACCTTTCTTCTATCCTTTAGGCTTAAATAGCAAAGCGGCGAGAAAGCCAAAAATTATGGCCGCGGATATCCCTGCGCTGGTGACTTCAAAGATCCCGGTAAGAATTCCAATTATTCCTACTTGTTGAGCTTCAGCTAAAGCCCCGTGAACTAAAGCATTCCCAAAACTGGTTATTGGAACAGTGGCGCCGGCGCCGGCAAAATCAATCAGGGGTTCGTACAGACCCAAACCATCAAGGATAGCGCCTGACACCACAAGAATACTCATGACATGAGCTGGAGTAAACTTGCCTACATCCAGCAACAATTGCCCAATAACACAAATAAGCCCGCCAACCACAAAAGCCCAAAAATAAATTTCCAAAAAAATCACCTCTAATGGTTAAACTCAATGGAAACAGCGTGGGCGACGCAGGGAATGCTTTCCTTCTGCTGATAAGACAAGGGAGACAGAAGTGCCCCGGTAGCAACAATCAAAACCTTTTTCAGTTCCCCCTTTTTCACCCTGTTTAATATATGCCCGTAGGTAACGGTCGCCGAGCAACCGCAACCGCTGCCTCCGGCCAACACCACAGGTTGGTCTTTGCTGTAAATAAGTATGCCGCAGTCTGTAAATCTGTCTTCCGGTATCTCCAGGCCGTGTTTTTTCAACAGATCTCCGGCAATCCTGTGCCCCACCCGTCCCAGGTCCCCGGTGGCTATAAGATCGTAATCCTGGGGTGAAATCCGCAAGTCCCTGAAATGAGCTGTAATAGTATCCACCGCAGCCGGCGCCATAGCGCTCCCCATATTAAAAGGGTCGGTCACTCCCATATCCACTACTCTGCCGATGGTGGCAGAGGTAACTCTGGGACCTTCCCCTTTGGAGCTAAGGAGGGCAACACCGGCGCCGGTCACCGTCCACTGGGCGGTGGGAGGTTTTTGAGACCCATATTCAGTGGGATACCTGTATTGCTTTTCAGCTGCCGCATTGTGACTGGAGGTACCACAGAGAACATAATTGCCGGACCCGCTGTCTACTATCAAGCAACCTAAAGTAAGGCTCTCCATCGAACTGGAACAGGCCCCGTAAAGCCCAAGATAGGGCACCGCCAGTGTTCTGGCAGCAAAGCTGCTGGAAATAATCTGGTTCATCAGGTCCCCGCTTAGAAAGAACTGAATGTCCTGTTTTTGTAAACCGGCCTTTTGAATAGCCATTTCGCAGGCCTCTTCCAGCATCTTTTTTTCTGCTTTTTCATAGCTGTCCTGCCCTAGCCATAAGTCGCCGTGAAGGAGATCAAAATCCTCCGCCAGAGGCCCCTCTGCTTCAAAGGGTCCTCCAACGGTTGCCGTTGAAACAATTGATGGTTTGTTGGGAAAAACCCAGGTCTGGTGCCCGTGCAGCATACTAGGATCCCCCCAACAATGCCAATGTTGTTTTAATGAGGACAACCACAAAGGCCGCAAAAACACCAAAAACAATTACCGAACCTGCCAACTGAAACATACTTGCACCAACACCAAGCACAAATCCCTCACTTCGGTGTTCGATAGCTGCTGAGGCAATGGAATTGGCAAACCCGGTTACCGGCACAGCTGTTCCGGCGCCGGCCCATTGGGCGATATGATCATACACACCTGAAGCCGTAAGAATGACTGAGAGCAGAATCAATACAGCCACTGTCGGATCTCCTGCTGTCTTTTCAGTAAAATTAAAATTCCAGAGGAAAAAATCCTGAATAAATTGACCGAGGAGACAGATTGTTCCTCCCGCTAAAAATGCCCTGATAACATTTAGCAACACTGGTCGTTGAGGCTCTCTCGCTTTAGAAAAGGAATGATACTGCTGTTGTACCGGAGTTAATTTCTTCTTTTTCTTATTGGACAATTTCGTAAGCCCCCTTACCTTTTCAGCAAAGGCTCTAATTCTTCAATTACTTCTGACAATATTCCGGAAGACTTTCCGTACATCTCTTTAGCTTCCGGCTGCTTTGTACCTAATGCGTACAATTCACAGTCCGCCTGACATTTTTTCAGGGTAGCGAAAGCCAACTCTTTTGCTTTGGGTTTGGGTACCTGAATGGCGTCATCAAACAGGTCAAGATATAACTGCCCTACGGAATCCACTTGAGCAATAAAGACGTTTTCAGGCGCTACCCCAACTATTTCCAACTCCGTATGCAGCCAGCGCCTGTTTAATCCCATCGCCGTGAGCGGTTCGTCCATTATAATTCCGTCAAGCATAACCGTCTGGGGCACGCTTTCCTGTCCGGCGTTTAATCCTGCGGTCTTGGCGGTAAGAGGTTGTTTATCTTTCTTGAGAAGTGCGCTTACCTCTCCGGTAGGTTCAAGCACGGCGAATTCTACATCAGCAAAATTAAATACATTTTTCTTTCGCAGCTGGCTCAACAAATCTTCAGGTGTAAAACGGGCTTCCAGCAGCTTATCTTCCAGGACTTTGCCGTGGTTAATCAGGACTGTTTCTTTTCCCTGAACAATATCCCTTACCGCTTTGTATTTTATTGATAAAAGATAGATTAACGCAGGAAACCCGGTCCAAACAACCAGGGCAATAAGACCGTTGGCCAGGATAACGACCAGATTCAAAGAAATGGCGGCAGCTATAACTCCGATTGCAATGCCGGTAACCAGATCAAAAAAGGTCAACCGGGAGGTTTGCCTTTTCCCTATAAGGCGGACAAGAAGCAGGGTGAGAATAAATAAACCGGCAGAACGGAGCAAAATGCTTAACCACTCGGGCATTTGGATTTCTCCTTCATTAGATTGCTAGAAGCCTTTATATTGTGGCTCTTCAAATTCTAAAACACCGAGTCTCTTTTCCAAATCCTTTATAATAATAGCAATCTTTTGCGAATTGCGGCTCAGCATTTCTTTTGCTTCCGGGTTTTCCCCGGCTGAAGCAAAGGTTTCTAATGTGGCCTGAACGCCCTTAAGGCTGGCCAGGGTCTGCTTGACCTGCGCACTGATTGTCATACTAAGTTACCCCTCTCACTTAACAGTATTCTGTATATCAAAATAAATTTATATACGAAAAAACCGAGACCGGATCCTGGTGATCCGGTCTCTAGGCTGGGACACCCTTAATGTTAAAACCCTTTATACTGAGGCTCTTCATTTTCGATTTGAGTAACCCTTGGCTCCAAGGAGTCAACAATTGCTTTTGTTTGCTGGGCCGCACTGGCAAAAAGCTGTTTTGCCTGTTGATTTTGGGTTTGGAGAGCAAAGGTCTCAAGGTTTGCCTGGCAACTTTTTAGGTTGGCCAATGTCTGCTTTACCTGGGATCCGACTGTCATTGCATTTCCTCCTCGTTTATGGATTTTTTTTGCAAATCTAATGGTCCCCCACAATAAAAATCTTATTCAATGGATTTTTACCATATGTGGAACATTGGTAGAAACAGACAAAATATAATTTATAACACCGGGAAATAATTATGTAGAAATTAATTTGCAAGGGAAGGATAATATGCTCCTTGGGATTATACGCACAATAATTTTATTTGCTGTAGTAGTTATTGGTTTGAGGTTAATGGGAAAGAGACAAATAGGTCAGCTGCAGCCATACGAACTGGTAATCGTAATTATGCTTTCAGCTTTGGCGGCAATTCCAATGGAGAATACCGGAATACCCCTCGCTAGCGGCCTTTTTCCGATTTTTACTTTGTTAGTGGCTCAGGTTGCGCTATCATATGTCTCCTTAAAAAGCGAGCGGGCCAGGGGGGTTATCTGCGGCACTCCCAGTGTGCTGATTGAAAACGGAAAAATCATTGAGAAAGAACTCGCCCGGATTCGCTACAACATTAATGATTTACTGGAGCAGTTGAGAGCCAAAAATGTACCAAATATAGCCGACGTGGAATTTGCTATTCTGGAAACCAGCGGTGAGTTGAGTGTTATTCCAAAATCCCAGAAAAGGCCTATAGTTCCGGCGGATATGAATTTGCCTACGATGTACGAGGGCTTGCCGATTACACTTATTATTGACGGCTATGTCTTCAGTAAAAATCTGGCCAAAATCAACCTTAATGAGGACTGGCTGAAATCTGAATTACAAAAATTTGGCGTTAACAACTTTAAAGAAGTGCTTTTTGCAAGTCTCGACACTGAAGGGAAGTTATTTTATCAAGTTAAATCAAAGGCGGTATAAAATATTTTCTCCAAAGGAGTTTTACTATGAGGCTGTTATTAGCTCTTCTTATTATATTTGCGGCAGTTATATCATTGGGATTTTGGACAAATCATCTATTACAAGCGTCTGCCAGCGAATTACTGCAAAATATCGGACAAATAGAACAAGGGCTTGAAAGAAATCAATGGGATAAGGCCTACGCGCAAACTGCTGAATTGGAAAAAGTCTGGGATAAAAAAGCAAAATGGTGGCCCACTGTTTTGGACCACTCGGAAATTGATAACATTGAATTTTCCATGGCTAAGGTTAAGGAGTATGTCGCGACAAAAAACACCGCACTTTCCCGGGGGCAATTATCAGAATTAAAGTTAATGATTAAACACATCCCGGAAAAAGAAACCATAAGACTCAAAAATATATTATAAGAACGGGTATTATTTTTTGCTGACTATTATCCCTTATTGTGGTTAATAACATGGCTATTATATATGCGAGTTGGGTTAGACGGACAGCTATAAACCAAAATTATATAATTAGCCACTTTTTCAAAGCATAATATTTGCATATGACTCCCTAAGTCTTTAAAAGCCCCGCGTAATAAATTAGCGGACACAATATGCCCCCTGTTTAACGGATAGCCATACTCATCTGTCAGACAGGCCAATAGTGGGTTAACAATGATATCCTGTCTGGTTCCAAATGTAGCCAGATAAATACCTGCCTCAGTCATCCTGCGGGCAGCTTCTATTTTTTGTTCTACTATACCTAAATCGTTTCTCAATTGGTACTCAGCCGCTAATTGCTTGACCACAGGAGAACCCCAGATGCTCCGGAAAGTTGCAAGGATATCAACAACCCTATAATATGATGTCCCAATTAGGGGAGAGTTAAGAGTTATAACCCCCTTAATAGGTCCTAGTTTCCCCAGATGGTACTTTGTAACGTAATCAAAGGCAATCCTGCCACCGAGGCTGTGACCCACCAGTATGTAACGGGCGTGTGGGTGATGCAGGGTAAATTCGTCAATCATATTTTTTAAGTGCATAACGCCAAACTGAATCGGTTGGCCGGTATCTACCGATTCATATGGATTTGGATACCACCGACCTGCCTCTACTTTTCCGCCGGTATAGCTGTACATTAAAAAATGTTCATCATTATATGTGAGTCCCGCCCGGTTAAATTGATTACGAATATATTCAAAGCCCATCTGGTTATATGGTGTGCCGTCGCAATGGGAATCAAGTCCAGATAGGAAAATAACATATGTTTCTTTTTCATTAGTCGGCAATTCCAATTTCTTAAATGGAGTTAGCGGATCTGATTTTAGATTTGTTGTTGCCATTAAATAAATCACCACTAATCCTACTATTCCAACCGGCCATAACCGGTTCCGATACGTCCGAGGTATCAGCATCAATGCCAGAAACCATGCTGTTGTAAAAAGGACGACCCACCCCGTAATTATCACTCCTAAGCTTATTTCGTATTATATATTTGTACAATACTTTATTCTCGTTTTTATTGTTTATTGATAGTTATTATTAACCCCATATTTTGTTTTATGAGACTTATCTGTAAGTAGGCAAAGACAAGTGAAGTTTATTCCTTTTCTGGCCTATTAACCCTCTTGTATGGTGCAGGTATATACTGAATAAATGGCCTTCTTTGTGGTGGTTGAGGATATAATACCATTAATTTATAGATCTCCCTGAATAGACCTAGCGATACAGGTAAGCCCATATCTTTTAGTATTTCAGAGGTTATAGGGTAATTATGTGTATATCGTCCATCTGTTAATACTTTAGAAAGTTACTTTGCTTTTTCTTGGTCATCAAATTTATCTTTGAGAATACTGTTTTATTATGGTATATTTATCCTGCTTTTTTTTGAAAATATGACAAAAATAACTTATTATATCCCAATTCTTTTTGTGGCATACTAAAAAAATAAAATGAAGGAGGTTTTTTAAGATGTCTAAAACTGAAGAAAGGGAATCAAAAAAAAGAGAAACTCATAAAACTTACGTTACCCTAGGAGTAGATGTATCTAAGTTAAAAAAAGATGATGAAACTGTAGGGAAATATAAAACAAAAACCACCGTATTTTAAACCGCCTAAAGGGCGGTTTTTATATATATTTAGCTGAAGAACAAGGGAGGGTTGTATAGGCTGCGTCATTCCCGGCTGTATTATTCTATACTGAGGTTCTTGTTGCTCTATAAAGTTAACACGATACCTTACAGCAATCCCGTGATGTTTTTAAAATGATGGGAACGGGTCAGATTACTGCTTACGTTGGTAAATCCGCTGA
>JBAZQW010000269.1:0-2813 GCA_041645005.1 Desulfotomaculaceae bacterium
CAGGGGGCGGCCGTTATCGTATTCAACGGTAACCTGGGTTTTGCCGTCCGGGCGCAGATAAGGAACAACCCTGTCCTTCCGGGCCACAGCCAGGCGCCTGGCCAGCTGGTGCGCCAGCGCAATAGGCAGTGGCATTAATTCGGGCGTTTCGTTGGTGGCGTATCCGAACATCATACCCTGGTCACCCGCGCCGGTTAAATCGAATTCGTCGACACCTTCTTCACATTCCCTGGTTTCCAGCGCCCGGTTCACCCCCTGGGCGATATCGCAGGACTGTTCGTCAATTGAAGTGATAACCGCGCAGGTGTCGCAATCAAAGCCATACTTGGCCCTGGTATAGCCGATTTCGCGTATGGTTTCCCGGGCTACCCTGGGGATGTCGATATAACAACTGGTGGTAATTTCGCCCGCAACCAGGACCAGCCCCGTGGTAACCAGGGTTTCGCAAGCCACACGGGCAAAAGGATCACTTTCAAAAATTGAGTCAAGTACCGCATCGGATATCTGGTCGGCAACTTTATCAGGGTGCCCCTCGGTTACCGACTCCGAGGTAAAAAGCCGCCTGCTCATGGCAATTCCTCCTTAAGTTAGTACAGGCTCTAAACAGAAAACCAAACCTCCGGATCAGAGGTTTGGATCTAGCTATGGCCATGCCCTCCTCACAAGTTAAAAACGCACAGGATTAATATATTTTAACAACATGAGGCGATAAATGTCAATAAATTACGCTATAGCGCAAATACCAATTAGAGGGCTTTCGTCAGGGCCTCGACTTCGACCAGGACGGTGTCGACCCCGATCTTTTTTATTTTTTCCCAGGGCACTACCACGTCACTGCCGGCGCTCAACAACCCGAAATACTTCCTGCCGCTGGAAAGCACCAGCGAAATCACTTTTCCTGTTTCCGGGTCGAAGTGAACATCTTTTACCAGGCCCAGCTTCGCCCCGTCAACCAGGTTAACAATATCTCTCAGCCCCAAGTCGGAAATTTTGAACAGCATTTGCCGGCACCTCCTCCCACCAGCGTATGTGGCGAGAGGATAAAAGGTTACTAAAGAAACTATGATTCTTAAGTGAGACAAGGGGACGGTTCTCTTGTCTCACTCTTGTCTCAGCGGCAAACAGCATTACCCTGCAGCCATATTTTACCAGGCAAGGCAAGAACCGTCCCTGTTTGCGCGGAGGCAAGTCAAGAACCGTCCCCGTTTGCGCGGAGTCTTTTGGAGAGGGCTACGCGGACGCTTTGCCAGAAAATGTGGGCTTCTTTAACTCTCAGGGCAAAAATTGCGGCCACAAAAACCGCTGCTCCGGCGATTACGGCCAGGCCTAACTGAATAACCAGGCCGGTTTTCCCCGGGATCATCCCCGCCAGGGCTCCATTGACCGTGTAACTTGTTGTGGCCATCAAACCGGCGGCTGCGAGAACCGCCAGGGTGAATTTCAACAAACCGTCCTGGTACAAACCGGGTATCTTTTTCCCCAGATACCACATCAGCAAGGCCATGTAGGCCAGGTTGGCCAGGGAGGTGGCCAGGGCCAGGCCGGCGTGCCGGAAAGGTCCGATTAGCAGCAGGCTCAGACCCAGGTTGATCAGAACCTGTACAATACTTATTTTGAGCGGGGTGCTTGTGTCCTGTAAAGAGTAAAAACCGCGGACCAGAAGAAAGCCGGCTGCCAGTCCCACCGTGCCGACTGCATAGAATAAAAGCGCTGCAGCAGTCATCTCTACTGATTTCTGGTTAAAGGCGCCCCAGGCGTAAATCAAATTAACAATGGGGTGACTCAAGGTTATTAAGCCCACGCTGGCCGGGACAATCCCAATGATTACAACTTTCAGTGAGCCGAGCAGAGTGGCGGCAAAGGCCTCCATTTCCCCTTCGGCGGCCAGCCGGGAAATGGTGGGAAAAACCGCCGTGACCAGGGCGGTAACGAGCAGGCCAACGGAAAATTGGATCAACTTGTCTGCATAACCAAGTGACGAGACGCTTCCCACCGGCAGCCATGACGCCAGTATAAAAGTCACAAACACATTGGCCTGGATAACCGAGAGGCTCAACACCGAGGGCAAAGCAAGTAAATAGATCTTTTTCAGTCCAGGATGGCGCAGGTCCAGATTTAAGCTGATTCTGAAGCCTGCTTTGTAAAGGGCGGGAAACTGCACCAGGGCCATTGCCGCCATGGCCAGCATGGTGCCCAGAGCCAGGCCGTATACACCATAAAGTTTGCCCAGGGTAAACGCGGCAATAATGATAAAAATGTTGTTAACCGAGCTGCTGAAGGCCGGCAGGCCAAAAATATTGTTGGCGTTCAAAAGCTGGGTAAACAGGGAGGCCAGGGCGGCAAAAATCATCCAGGGCAAAATAATCCTGGATAGTTCGACCGTCAATGCTCTTGTCTCGCCTGAAAAGCCGGGCGCCACAAGCTTTACCAGGAGGGGCGACCCGATCACCCCGATGATAGAAGCGATCAGGAAGAAAAGAGTAACCACAACCATCACGGTTTTGAACAGCTTCCAGGCCTCGCTCTTTTCGCCCCTGGAGGCATATTCGGTATAAACAGGCACGATCACCGTCGCCAGCGCTCCGCTGATAATGGTAAAAAGCATATTCGGCGCTTTTAGGGACATCTGATAGGCGTCAGCCAGATAGGTAGTCCCGATCAGCCCGCCTATTACGATATCCCTGCCCAGGCCCAGCACTTTGGACATTAAGCTAAAAAAGGCGATCACAAGCGTCGCCTTGAAGATGAATTTACCAGTCGTCATTTTTCAACACCGTTTATTCTATTTCTACCCCAGGAAAATAAATCCTCCC
>JBAZQW010000018.1:0-16784 GCA_041645005.1 Desulfotomaculaceae bacterium
CCTATCTCAAAAACAGTCTGAACATCGGGAATCACCATAGACGCGGCTACAGCATGGGCTGTTATTTCATTCTTAATCACATCAGCGCCAACCATAATGCCAGCCAGATAACGCCCGCTGCCCGTGCTTCCCACACCAGCTATTGTCACGTCAGGCGGGATGGTATCCGCTGTTTGTTTCAAACCTTCCTGGATAACCTCGATAGGTCTACCCTTGGTGCGCAAGTAAAGGCCGGTCATGACTTCTCCTGCCTCGCTTAGAACTACAATGTTTATACTGACCGAGCCAACGTCAATTCCCAGGTAAGCCTTCATTTGTTAAACCTTCCTGTCATTTAACCTATTAATAATCCCCGTCCCTGCTGGTAATGCTTCTTTCTTCTCATCAAATCAGCAAAAGCTTCCAGGCGTGTTGTCATACCGGCCTTGCCGGTTTGCTCGTCCAGAAAAAAAGTGAGGACCGGTATGTCATAATCCCTGCTTACCTTTGGCAGGATGGTACGGGCTACGATTTCCGGGATACAGGTAAACGGCGCCAGTTGAATCATCCCGTCAAAATCACGCTTGGCGCAGAGAATAGTGTTGCCAATGGAATCACGTCCGTGTCCTCCAACCAGTTCTGGCAGGTAAGGTTCTGCCGCAGCTTTAACGGTCATCCCCTCGGTTGTCTCAGTCCAGGTGTTGTCCCTGGTCCAGCCGGTTAAAAACATGGATCTTTCAACCTCGATACCCAGATTACCGAGGTTCTCTTCAATTTCCAGGTTGCTTGCCGGTTCCAGAAGAACATATATCTCACCGACAATTCCAACTTTTAAGATTTCCGCTTCAGGGTTCTGAGGCACACTGCGCAGCGCCTCTAAAGCCGCTGTTTCCGCACATATAATCTGATCTGTGGTATAGGCTTGATCTATCCAGTCCAGACCCTTGCGATATATCCGGGTGGTTGTGCCGGAGTATATTTCCCTTGGCCTCACAATATGGCTAAGTTTTTCAGTGTTATCCAGAGCCTGCAGCTTGCGCCAGGCCCTCTTGATGCGGGCTATAATTCCCTTTATTGATACATGGGCGTGATTTAAAGCATAGACATTTTTAATGAAATTAAAAGGGTAGAGACGGGGTGGTTCAAACACAACCATTTTGATGTTGTGGCCAAGGTCTGCCAGTATTCCATGGTGAAGCATGGCATATTCACCCGCCCTGCATGGACCTATGCCGCCGGAAGTGACAATAGTGTCAGCACCCATTTCGATAGCCTCAAGATAACTTCCAGTTAATATTTTAAACGGGAAACAGGCAAACTCCGGCGAGTAACGGACCCCCAAATCCAGGGTGCGCTTGCTGGGCCTGGGTGGCACTATCACTTCGTTGCCCAGGTCTTCCAAAAGCATTTTAAATGTACGCCAGGACTCGCCCATTCTTGGAAATGTCAGCTTCGGCACAGGTGGGCCTCCTTCCTGCGTTTGACCATATCCACGAAAGCTTCCAGGCGGGTAGCCATACCGGCATCCCCGGTTTGTTCGTCAATCATCAGGGTCATAAAAGGGATTTCGCGGTGTTTTTTTGATTCCAGTTCTATGAGTTTATTCAACAGGGAGTCAGGGCCACAACCGAAGGCTGTGAGATGGAGCACCCCGTCAATACGTCCCTGAGCAAATAAGAAATGCGCAGCCTTCAAGGCAATATCGCTGAATGTCCAGAACAGCCGCTTGGGCAGGTGACAATTATTTTGCATGGCAAGCAAAAAGGGATTTATGGTATCCGCGGTTAAGACACTGACGCCAAGCTTCCTCAGTTTACCCAACAAATTAACACTGATAAAGCTGTCGTATATAGCATAGGGATATCCCAAAACAGCAAACCTGAGATTTGTTTCAGACGGTGGATCTATTTCACTATTCTTAGAGTTTTCGAGCAGGGATATTGCTTCAGCAGGGGTAAATCCTTTCCTGAGCAGCGCGTTATAGCGACGTAAAACCAGCCTGGCTTTGCAGTAAGCCAGGAGTGCAGAGTTTCTGCTTACTCCGAAAGATGCGCCCAGATCCAGATATGTTTTTATAAGAGACAGACGTCCCTGACGGGTATCCATGCGCACGTCTATTATCGGTGGAATGTTGCTTAAAGAGTGCCGGATCATATCAGGCAAGCCCAGGAATTTCGGACAATATACGGTTTTTCCGTTAAGGCATACAACCCTGGGGATAAAAAGGTAGTCAACCTTGTCCTTTATCTCCATTACATGACCAAAAAATATTTTTATTGGTACACATGCATCAGCAAGTGCCTCGCGAACACCTTTATCCAAAATATTTTTGGTTGTCCTGCCGGAAGTAATCACCTGAACGCCGATTTCATTAAAGAAGGCCCGCCACAACGGGTAGTAGGTATAATATAGCAGGGCGCTGGGGATGCCAACTTTAACAGCCAAACCGGTGCCCCCCCTCACGTTATGAATATATTTTTACTATACAGGTATAAGCTTAAGGTTATGCCGACTAACTCTTTTTCATGGATAAAATTCTATGCAGCACTATAAAACTCCTCCAATAAAACAGAACATAAATGACCCTTGTTAAAGGACAAATATTTTTCAAAGAGAATACATTATTTTGTCAATAATTACTGATAATTAACTTGTAAGCTGATAAGACTTTATGTGGGAGTGATGCAAACTGTCCGGAGAAAAAGAAAAAATGTTGTCCTCCAGGAGAGTATATGAAGGGAGAATTATCAACCTGAGGGTTGATACGGTCGCCCTGCGGGACGGGAATACCTGTACCCGTGAGGTGGTGGAGTACGCTGGCGCTGTGGCCATTGTCCCGGTAAATGAAAAAGATGAACTGCTTCTTGTCAGGCAGTTTAGATACGCTGTAGGCAAAACCCTTCTGGAACTGCCGGCGGGAAAAATAGAGCCGGGAGAAGATTATACCACCTCTGCAGGCCGGGAATTGCAGGAGGAAACCGGATACGAAGCAAAAATAATAGATCCTTTGATCAGCTTTTTTACCACCCCTGGCTTTACCAATGAAAGAATTAACGTATTTACAGCTACCGGCTTAACCCTGAAAAAACAGAATCTCGATGATGACGAGTTTATTGATGTGGAGTTAGTGAGTTTTGAGAGAGCGCTGGATATGATTGCAACAGGTGAGATCTGTGATGCGAAGTCTGTGGCGGGCATACTCGCTTATAACTATTTAAAAAGAACAACCTCTTCTTAGTGAAGATAAGTTAACATTTAGCTCCACATATTTTCACCCTGGCACCTTAGAAACCAGGGTGAAATTTACTTTATAAGCCCTTTTTATCTTATCGACCGGCCAGAAATTTTTCAATAATGATTTTGGTGCCTGACAGCCTGGCGGTCTGGCATTCATCCGCTGCTGCGACGGATCGCTCCGGCTGGTGTCTTGAATCTGCTATGCTCAGGGAAATCGGGTCGAGCCTGCGGGCAACAACTTTCGCGGTGCGGTCGCCATACGCACCGGCGTGGACCGTGCCGCGGCAGCTTCCCATAATGAGTATGCTGCCGCCCGATACTATTTCCGCGCCGGGATGGACATCGCCCAAGACCACAATGTGCTTAGGGTAGACAATGCGCTGGCCTGAACGCACGGAGCGTTTCACCATGAGGGCGGCTTCCCCGGCATCTGTCTGAGGCGCCACAAGGGGAATTTTGCGGGGAGTTTTAGTCAGCTCAGTTCTGCTGGCGGTATGGCTATCTTTATTCAGCTCCAAACCAAATTGGCGGCAGATATCTTCCAGTTCATTTTTTTGATTGGCCGGGATTTCCTGGTGCCCCTGGAAAATGGAAAATTTAGCGCCTTTAAAAAACCCTCTGGATGACTCCATCTTGCTGAGCAGGTTTTTTCTGATTTCTTCAAAATTTTGGTTTGTATCGAGGACGATTAATAGTCCGTTCTTTGTCCCTTTGATACTAATCATTTCATTACCCACAAAAAGCACCTTTTTTAACAGACGTTTCATGTAATTGTAATATTATTCGATCTGATTTGACTTTTTCCTTCTTGAAAAGAAAATAATCAGTAAAAGAAAACAGTTTTGCGCATAAAAATGTCACTATTGCGGAACTATCAATATAAGTTAAAAACAGCCCTGCACTAGAAGTGGCAGCCTACATATTATGGTAATAACACAAGGAATTATAGCAGGAGGTAAAATAATGCCCGAATGGAGAAAGGATCCTATCGTTGACAGGTGGGTGATTATCGCCACCGAGAGAGGCAAACGTCCCCTGGACTACAAAGAAATAATTGAGGAAAAAAAATCCCAGGATTGCCCCCTGTGTGAAGGAAATGAAATGAAAACTCCTCCTGAAATTATAGCTTACCGGGAACCCGGTACGGTTAGAGACACACCAGGGTGGTGGGTTAGAGTGGTCCCTAATAAGTTTCCCGCGCTTAAGATTGAAGGTGAACTTTCCCGGCAGCACCGGGGTATTTATAATTATATGAACGGTGTGGGCGCGCACGAGGTGATCGTTGAATCCACCAGTCATATTAGCGGTATGGACATGCAAAGTGAAAAACAAGTAGAGGAGATTATCTGGATTTGGCGGGACCGTTCCATAGATTTGAGAAAGGATGCCAGGATAAAATATATTCAAATATTTAAAAACAATGGCTCGGCTGGAGGCGCTTCCCTGGAGCATACTCATTCCCAGTTAATCGCCACCCCTCTTGTTCCAGCGGACATAAGACAGGAAATTGAAGGGATGAATGATTACGCCAACCGGCATGGGTCATGTGTGATGTGTGATATGCTCAGGCAGGAAATGGCTGAACAGGACAGGCTGGTTATTGACGGAAATCACTTCGTGAGTTTCAGTCCTTTTGCTTCGAGGTTTCCCTTTGAAACCTGGATAGTGCCAAAAGAGCACCAGTACGACTTTGGCCAAATCAGGGAGGCGCAAGTGCGGGATTTAGCTGTGGTACTAAGAAGCACCTTGAGTAAGCTGTCTCTCATGATTAAGAATGTGCCATATAATATGGTGCTGCATACTACTCCTGTTAATCTGCAAGATGAGACTCATTTCCACTGGCATCTAGAGATAATGCCGCGTTTGACCTTAATGGCCGGCTTTGAACTTGCCACAGGTTACTTTATCAACCCCACTCCGCCTGAAATGGCCGCCCAGGCCCTCAGAGAAACTGAAGAAATATTCCCAATCAAGGAAGAGTATATGAAAGAGGTGCGCCAGTATGTTTGATCGACCCCTGAAAATATTAGTAGTCTCTTCAGAAGTTGTCCCGTTTGCAAAAACAGGGGGTTTGGCGGATGTTGCCGGTTCACTGCCTAAAGCTCTTGCTGTCGTTGGCAATGATAATATGGGCAATGATGTCAGGGTTGCTATGCCCCGCTATCAGCAAATCGAGGCTGGACTTTACAAAATGGATTTCCCCGTTCCGTTTAAAGACCGTTATGAAACAGCTATAATCAGAGAGGCCTCGATAGAGGCTCAGTATCAGGGCGAGCGAAAAACTATTCCTGTATATTTAGTCGATAACCATCATTATTTTTACCGTGACCGGATGTATATGTTTGATGATGAGGCAGAACGCTTTGCCTTCTTTTGCCGCACCGTTCTGGAGATGCTGCCAAAGCTAGACTGGCAGCCAGATGTTATCCACTGCAATGACTGGCAGAGTGGTCCGATACCTTTGTTCCTCAAAACACACTACCGCCAGGACCAGTTTTATAACCGCATAGCCACCATATTTACCATTCATAATCTTCAATATCAGGGTAACTACCCCAAGGATGTCCTGCGTATCCTTGGCCTTGGCGAAGAGTTTTTCCACCCCGAAAGGCTGGAATTTTACGGCACAGTTAGCTTCATGAAAGCGGGTATTATTTATTCTGATGTGGTCAACACGGTCAGCCGGACTTACGCCTCTGAAATACAGCGTCCAGAACTGGGAGAGAGAATGGACGGCTTGCTTAGAAAGCGCTCCAAGGATCTGTACGGGATTGTAAACGGGATTAACTATCATGAGTTTAACCCTAAAACCGATCCGCGCATTCACCGCAACTATGACAGCACCAGTGTCGCTAACAAGAAAGAAAATAAATATGCTCTGCAAAAGGAAATGAATCTGCCGGTTAAGGATGTCCCTCTAATCGGTCTGATCTCCCGTTTGGTTGATCAGAAGGGACTTGATTTGATCTCAGAAGTGATTGATGGGATGATGTCTGAAGATCTGCAGTTTGTTGTTTTAGGAAGCGGTGATAAATATTATGAAAACATGTTTGAGAGAATAAGAAGCCGCTATCCGGATAAGATGGGGTTGTATCTGGGATTCAACTCTATTCTGGCTCAGCGGATATATGCCGGGTCGGATATGTTCCTGATGCCTTCACGTTTTGAACCATGCGGCCTGGGACAGCTGATCAGCCTCCGGTATGGGACTATTCCAATAGTAAGATTTACTGGAGGGCTTGCAGATACTGTGAATGACTATAACCAGGATACCGGCTCTGGCAACGGTTTCGGTTTTTCTGAGTACTCCAGCACGGAACTGCTGAGGACTATTAAAAGATCTATAAAGTTTTACCGGGAAAATCCAACTCAGTGGGAAAACCTGGTCAGGAACGCCATGGAGCAAGATTTTTCCTGGGCGCGTTCGGGTGTGGAGTATCTGCAACTGTACCAGCAAGCTATGAGCACGCATTTATCTCTGCAAAGAATCGCATAGCCTTCTAATAAAATGCAACTCTTCAAAAAGCCCGTTATTAGCGGGCTTTATTTCATTTTATGACGCCAAATAAGAATATTCCTAATTGAAACAGAATCACATCATCATTCTTAGCGGCAGCGTTGCGCAGGACATTTTACGTAATAAGCCGAATTGTTTAACCCAATATGGCATCAAAAGAAATCGAAGGTGTGTGTGAGATCATGGAGATAATTAACGTGGCCGCCGCGGTTATTGAAAAAAACGCTAAGATTCTCATCGCTCAGCGGCCGGAAGATTCACATATGGGCCTTAAGTGGGAATTCCCTGGAGGCAAGATAGAGCCAGGAGAAGATGTCACCGGCTGTTTAAAAAGAGAGATAAAAGAGGAACTCGATCTGGTGATAGAGGTTGGGGAAGAATTAACTATTGTTGAGCATCACTACCGGGATAAAACAGTTATTTTGCACTGCCACTGGTGCCGGTATCTGGATGGCGATGCCAAAACCTTGGATTGCCATAGTTTTAAATGGGTGAGTATAAGTGAAATGAAACAATATGATTTTGCCGATGCGGATTGGCCGGTAGTCAGATTATTAACGGAAGATTTTAAAAAGGCAGCAAGTCACCTTCCGGAGTGAACACCATTTCCTCCGGCGGTCCCAGGCTGTCAATAGAGGGGGATTTGGCAATTTCCCCATATAGTTTTTCTGAAACTAACATTTCGGAAAGGTGAAGGGTGTTGTAAATACGGATAATTCTCGTCTCAGCCGGCTTTACCGCTCCAAGGCTTTTTAACGCCGCCGCCACGGCGTCCCGGTCGCAGGGCAGTGCCATCGGCACCATGGCCCGCTGCACAAAGGTGCTGGTAAGAGCGTTAAGATAGATGGAGTTTCGATCAAGTTTACCAGCCAGGCGCTCTGTGGTGAAATCTGCCAGGCCGATGCCATAAGCGTTTCCGTGAGCCTCCGGGGCGGCATCAAGGACTACTATTCTCCTTATTCTTGGACTTTCAGGCTCGTGGACGCCCTGAATTCTAAGCCGGCCGATCACATTCGTGTCCATACCGGTGCCGCTGAAATTTTTGCCAATCTGGTCAACAATCAGTATGTCCAGGTCCTCTGCGGGCAATCCTGGAAGATAACCTCGGGCTTCATGTAAGAGGTTTTTCTCTGTTTCAAAAAAATCCTCAGGCTGTACCGCAACTATTTTCCTGGTCTGCTCGTAAGCGTCTTCCATGATAGCGATGCCCAAAACCACAGGACAGGCGCCCAGTACTTTCTTTCCTCCTTCCGCCACCGCCCTGGACAGCAGGTGCGGCTCGCAGCGGTGCAGGGAGGCCGCTCCGGCTGGACCGCCCATGCCTACAGACAACATTTTAACCAGGCCGCTCTCATAAACACCGTGGAAGGATGTATGGGGCTTGATCCTGTTTACCACAATAATCGCATGGCATTCAAGAACTGCCCGGTTCAGATAAACCTCTCCATAAAAAGCTCTCCCAATTTCCACACAATCAACAGAGCAGATCAGTTCAGCTCCTATTTTTTCTTCGGTTAAACCCAGGGAAGCCAGTAAGCTTCTCTGTCCTGAGGGATTTCCAGCACCGTGGCTGCCCATGGCCGCAAAAAGTACCGGAGTCGCGCCGAGGAATCTTATATAAGCGGCCAGTTCTCTGAGGATTAGATCAATATTGCTGATCCCCCTGCTTCCGGCGGTGATACCCACCCGCATACCCGGGCTTAATTTTAATGATAGTTTTGATCCTGACAGGACTTTATTGATTTCTTCTTTTAAGTTGACTAAACCAAGGCTGGGAAATACCTGCCTTGTTTTAATCATCCGTGGAAAATCCATAAGCTATTTGACCCGCCCGTCATCATCCTTATTTTCAGAGTCGAAGGACACACCCTGAACACTCACGTTCACCTGTAGGACCTTTAACCCGGTCATGCTCTCAACGGCATTCTTCACGCTGGTTTGAACCTGATGGGCGACTTCCTGAATGTGAGCGCCATAATCAACGATTATAAAAATATCTATGGTCGCTTCTTTTTCTCCAACCTCGGCCTTTACACCCTTAGAGAGGTTTTTACGGCCGAGTTTTTCAGCCAAACCGCCCGCGAGTCCGCCGCTCATGCCCGCTACCCCGGCTACCTCAGAGGCTGCCAGGCCGGCTATGATTGTTACAACATCTTCAGATATTTTTATAGTGCCCTGGTCTCCGTTCTTGATAATTAAGTCATTGTCTTTTATTCCCACCACAACACCTCCCAAATATTTCTAATTTATTATAACATTCATAGATAAAAACTGTCCACAAAAGGATTATAAAGAATAGAAGATGAGAAAGGGAAAAGGTGTAACTGGGTAGAATATCCTGGTAAGATAATATAAGAACAGATAGGAGGTATATTCGTGTCGATTTATCGCACAATGCTATTTGCTCCTGCCAATGATCTGCGCAAAGTTGGGAAAGCCCTGCTGCTGAATGCCGACGGTACAGTACTGGACCTGGAAGACGCCGTGGCTCTCAGTGAAAAATCAAATGCCAGAAACGCTCTGAAAGAAGCGCTGGCACTGCCGCGCAGGGGTGATGTTTTTATCCGGGTCAACAGCGCCCAAACAGATTTTATTCTGGCTGATTTGCTGGCCGCGGTAACAGAAGGAGTGAAGGGACTGGTCCTGGCCAAGTCCGAGTCGGCGGAAGAGATACGTCAGATTGACTGGCTGATGGAAAAGATAGAAAAGGAGCGCGGCATAACCGCCGGCAGCCTGGAGTTGATTCCGTTTATCGAAAGCGCCAATGCGATTGTCAATGCCTTTGCTATTGCCTCAGCCAGCCCCAGGGTCAGCAGGATGTTTTTCGGTGGAGTTGACTATGTCCTTGACATTGGCACTACCTTTTCGAAAAGCGGCCAGGAAATATTTTACGCCAGGTCTCAGCTGGTCGTTGCATCACGGGCCGCGGGTATTGAGCCGCCAATTGACACGGTTTATCCAGCTTTCAAGGATATCGAGGGACTGGTTGCCGATGCGAATACTGTTCGCCAGATGGGATTCCAGGGTAAGTTGGCCATTCATCCAGGGCAAATCGAGCCGTTGAATGAGGTTTTTACACCTACTCCTGAAGAGACAGCCTGGGCTAAAAAGATCGTGGATGTGTTTGACGAATCGGAAGCCAGGGGGCAAGCGGTATTTCAGGTTGATGGAAAAATGATCGAGTACCCGATTGCTAATCGCGCCAGACGTATCATAGCACTGGCGGAGCAGATAGCGCGAAAGAATGGCTAATGGCTGAACGCTCCGGTTAAAGTTGCCGTAAATGTGAATTTATAAAAGAAATATTGATATGCTATTAGGTAATGCCTCTCTTATAGAGTCAAAAATTCAACTATCCCAGGAGGACTCACCAATGCTGAGAAGCAAGGTCTTATTGCCCAGTGATGGTTCGGACAACTCGTTAAAAGCTGCCGGCTATGCGGCCAGGCTGATGAAAACCAATTCGGATATGAAACTGTCAGTGCTGGTGGTAGTCCCGGAAAGCAGTGGCTTTAAAAATATCGATCAGGCCATGGAAGATAAAGGTAGTGAGATCATGAACAAAACGGTTGCGGTTTTCTCAGATAACGGCCTCAAGGTGGAGAAATTCATTGAGAAAGGCGACCCCGCCACAATCATAATCCAGTATGCTGAGCGGGGTAATTACGATCATATAATTATGGGGAGCAGGGGTGTAAGTGAATTGCGGGGCGCGTCTATCGGGAGCGTCAGTCATAAAGTGATTCACCTGGCCAACTGCCGGGTGACGCTTGTAAAATAAGCTTAATCAGCAATTTTTCTGATATAGAGGACGATAAACGGCAGAATTGAAAAGAACTCTTCCTTGCCAAATTCGATCAGCCAGATCATGTGTTTTTTTAACCTTATCCAGGAAGGGACCGGTCTTAGAAGTTCGTCCCTCAATGCTATCAGGTTGATCCTCGCTTCTTTTTTTAAGGCGGGGTCTTTTATTTTGGATATGATTTCATAAACCGCGTGGTCTAAAGGTGAAGCATCGCGTGATTTAGAAATTTCCTCGGAATAAACATCTACGTTGGCGGTTATTCCGAATTCGTTTATTCCATTGGAGGATTCTGGCATTGTTCCCTGAATGCGATTATTCAGGTCTTTAATCAGGTTTTCCAGGTATTCCTTTTTGCAGCTTAGTATCTCTAAAAAATCTTCTCTTCTTTGGTGTTCCGAATAAGTATCAAAAACTGAAAAACAACCTCCCCGACCGGCCTGCTCAAAGCCATGCCGTTGCCTGGAGTCATTACCGTAAATACGATCTATAATTTTAGCGGTAAAGTTTTCCCAGAAAGAATATTCCAGCCCGTAAGGGACCTTAGTGCGAATATTGTCAATGTCTTTTAACTGCATTTCAATTAGTTGTACAGCTGCTGCCAGATCTTCCATTTGCGGCAAATTACTCGCCTCCTACAAAAACCATAGAGTTTTAAGCAGCGTTCTAAGGACAATCGTTTATAAAGAATTATAACATGATCATCTTAAAGGTGAAAGGGGTTAAAAACAAGAGGGATTTCCCGGTTTAAGCAGAAAAACCTCCTGGGTAATATTTTTATTATTTCTTATTGATCTCAAGAATTACCGGACCTTTGATTTTCAAAGTGACACTGTCGCCTTTACTGATATTACTTCCGACTTTTAAAGCAGCCTGCCCTGAATAGATCCCCGAACCAGTGCGAAATGACAGCACATAATGCGTTGGGAGCCGTTTCAGGTCTATACATGTTCCCGCAATCTCGCTTACAGGTGTTGTAGCAGAGAATTTTAAATAACGGTAACCTGCCAAAGTGGCAATGATAAGTAGCATTAAGTAGCCTGAGACCTTAAGATTGTTATTACCCAAAAAAGAACCAGTGACTGACATGATCATTCCGACAAGAACTGCTATTCCCGCCAATCTTCCCATTACGAGTACCTCCTGAGCGATATCATTAGTTATTCTACGGTCAACAATATATTTCCTATTACAATAGTTTTATCTAATTCTTTTAATTTACCTGCTAGCTTTTAGGTTGAAAATAATTCTATGGCTTTTATTTACATTGCCGGGGATGTTTGCGTGTGGAATGAATTACCGTTATAATTGTTTTAAATCTCTACAAGGGCGGGTCCTTATTTGAAATCGTACATAATAAAGACTTTTGGCTGCCAGATGAATGAACATGACTCTGAAGTGCTGGCAGGGATGCTTGAAGCGTTGGGATTTACACCCACCGATAAAATTGAAGGCGCCGGTATAATTCTTCTAAATACGTGCTGTGTGCGTGAAACCGCTGAAAATAAAGTTTTTTCGATGCTAGGAAGGCTGCGCCGGCTAAAGGTGGAAAATCCGGAGCTAATTATTGGAGTTTGCGGCTGTATGCCCCAGCAGGAAAACATGGCTGCCAGGATTCGGCAACTGTTTCCTTATGTTGATCTTGTTTTTGGCACTTATAACGTTCACCAATTGCCCGATCTGATGGCCAGGGTTGAGGAAAGCAGGAAAACAATCCTGGAGGTATGGGCGGGTTCACCGGTGATCACGGAAGACCTGCCGGCAAAGAGAAAAGCGGGATTACGTGCGTGGTTGACCATTATGTACGGTTGCAATAACTTTTGCACTTATTGCATCGTACCGTATGTCAGGGGAAAAGAGCGGAGCCGCAGACCGGAAGACATAGTGTCGGAAGCTTTTGATCTTGCTGGCCGGGGTTATAAAGAAATTGTACTGCTCGGTCAGAATGTTAACTCTTACGGCAAGGATTCAGGAAGCGGACTTGATTTCGCTGATCTGCTGGAGAGGCTGGAAGATGTCAGCGGCATTGAGCGAATAAGATATCTGACATCTCATCCAAGGGATTTTAATGACAAACTTATTAAAGTAATAGCCGGTTCTGAAAAGGTGTGCGAACATTTTCACCTGCCTGTTCAGGCAGGAGGCAACAGGATTTTAAAAAAGATGGGCAGGGGCTATACCAGGGAAGAATATTTGAATTTAATTGCAAAAATAAGAGACCTGATCCCCTGGGCAACTGTCACTTCAGATATTATGGTAGGTTTTCCGGGTGAAGATGAAGATGATTTTAATGATACTATGGATCTTGTGCAACAGGCCCGCTTCGATGGCGCCTATACCTTCATATATAACACCAGGCCTGGAACTCCGGCGGCAGGGATGGAGGGGCAGGTTCCCGAAGAGGTGAAAAAGGAGCGCATCCAGGCGTTAATTAGACTCCAAAATAAAATCAGTCTCGAAAGGAGCGTTGAAGAAATAGGGAGGACGCAGGAGGTGCTGGTCGAAGGTGAAAGCAAAAAGGGCGTGGGCCTTCAGTATGGTCGAAACAGGGGTAATAAAATTGTGCTTTTCCCGTGCGATAAAGACCTTACCGGTGAGATTATCATGGTGAAAATCACCACGGCTCAAATCGCCCATCTGGCCGGAGTGATCCTGTAGGTGTGGCTTCAGCCGCACAAAAGTTAAATGTCTAATAAATACTATGATATTTTTTGAGAACTAATATAGTAAATGAAAATAATGGAGGTCGGGAAAATGTCTGTACTGGATAAAGCAAAAGAACTTGGCGCGGAAATTTCTGTTTCTAAAGAACTGATCAGTTTGAGAGAAGCTGAGGGAATGATGTTAAAGGACCCGGGCGCTGGCGAGGTTATCAAAGAGTTTAATGAAAAACAACAGTCTTTACAGGTGATCCAGTCTCAGGGAATGCCATTGACTGATGGGCAGAAAAAGGAGCTTGAAGAACTGGAGTTAAAAATGCTCGATAACCCTTATGTTTATAATTTTTTCACGGCGCAGCAGGAATTTTATAAAGTATTGGAAGCTGTAAACAATATTATAAGTGAAGCTATCGGGGTGAGGCAGCAAGGATGCGAATGTGGTGATGATAGCTGCGGTTGTGATGATGATAGTTGCGGTTGTGGTGATGATATATGCGGCAATTAGCATGCTGCCTTTAATAACAGGCAACTTTTCTCTCCTGTAAAACCCTGGGGTTAGCCAGGGTTTTCTTGCTTTTGGTTTATGATCCCATATGTTATAATGTTCACCAGGAGGGATTCCGGTGAGTTTTACACCAATGATCAGGCAGTATCTCGAGATAAAGGAACAATATCCGGATGCCATCCTTTTTTTTCGCCTGGGAGATTTCTACGAAATGTTTTTCAACGACGCCTGCGTAGCTTCACGGGAGCTTGAAATAACCCTTACCGGAAGGGAAGGAGGAACCCGGGAGCGGGTACCCATGTGCGGCGTGCCATATCATGCCGTAGACGGTTATATTGCCAGGCTGATCGGAAAAGGTTACCGGGTGGCTATCTGTGACCAGGTTGAGGATCCCGCGGAGGCTAAAGGGATCGTAAAGCGGGAAGTAACCAGGGTTATTACGCCAGGTACCATTATGGAAGGGCAACTGCTGGAGGAAAAAAAGAATAATTACCTGGCGTGCGTGGCTCAGGACGAAAATGGGTACGGCCTTGCTGTCACGGACATAACCACAGGGAGTTTCATGGTTTGTTCTTTTTCAGGTAACAGGGCGAAATACGCGATTATGGAAGAAATAGCCAGGATTATGCCCGCAGAAGTAATCGTGCCTCTTACAGGGGAAAAAGGACACCCATCCAGCAGCGAAGGAATGTACCCCGGGGCAGATTCACTTGCCCTGGAATTGAAATCACTGGGAACACCTGTTGTAAGCGGTTACCCCAATAAGGCATTTTCCCAGGCACAAGCCTTGCGCCTACTAGAGGCCCAGTTCGGGAAGAATGCTTTTTTGAATTTGGCAACCAGCAGTCCCAAGCTTGCCGTTTCCGCGGCTGGCGCACTGGTCAGCTTTTTAAGAGACACCCAGAAAAGGGACCTTGCTCATCTTAATTCCATTCAATTTTACCAGCCGGGAAAATACATGCTCCTGGACATTACAACCAGGCGCAACCTGGAATTATCCCGGTCGATATCGGATAATACAAAAAAGTATACCTTGCTTTCCATACTTGATTATACTGTCACCTCGATGGGCGGTAGATTAATCAGAAACTGGATCGAGCAGCCATTGTTAATAAAGGAAGACGTCGTGGCGCGCCTGGACGCGGTTGAAGAGATTGTAAGCAATGCCTTAACCCGTCAGGAATATAAAAATGAGCTGAAAAACATATATGACCTGGAGAGATTGGCAGGAAGAATTTCTTTTGGCACGGTTAATGCCCGCGATCTGATAGCTCTGCGTAAATCGCTGGCATATCTTCCCTCATTGAAAAAACTTATGAGCCAGTCTGTTGCGGCGCTCTTAAAGAAAATTGGCGATGATATTGACCCTATGGAAGAGATGAAAGAACTTCTGGATAATGCCATCGATGATGATCCGCCTCTCTCCCTTAGGGACGGAGGAGTAATTAAAAAGGGATATAATTCGGAAGTGGACAGTCTTCGCTCAGTGAAACTGGAAGCCAGGTCCATGCTGGCGGGACTGGAAGAGAGGGAGCGCAGCCGTACAGGCATAAAGTCTCTCAAAATAGGGTACAACAGAGTTTTTGGCTACTACCTGGAAGTAACCAAGTCCTATCTGAATATGGTGCCGGAAGAATACAGACGCAGGCAGACCCTGGCGAACGCAGAAAGGTACATCACTCCCGAATTAAAGGAATACGAAGATCATATTTTAGGCGCGGAGGAGCGTCTACTGCAGCTTGAAAATAGATTATTTAACGGGATCAGAGAACAATTACTGGCGCAGATCAGGCGTATTCAGTGTACCGCCCTGGCTGTGGCCGGGGCAGACGCGCTATGTTCGCTGGCAGAGGCCTCGGTCGCCGGCAGGTACGTCAGGCCTGAGATACACGGTGGCGGTCGCTTGTTGATCAGGGACGGACGTCATCCTGTCCTTGAAAAAGTACTGGGGCCAGGACTTTTTGTGCCCAATGATACTGAGATGGACCAGGAGCAGAATCGCCTGGTACTGATAACCGGACCCAATATGGCAGGCAAAAGTACGTACATGCGCCAGGTCGCCTTAATTGTGTTAATGGCGCAACTGGGCAGTTTCGTACCGGCGTCAGAAGCTAAAATAGATTTGGTGGACCGTATTTTTACCAGGATCGGCGCGTCTGATGATATTGCCGGCGGGCAAAGCACATTTATGGTGGAAATGAATGAGTGCCGCTCAATAGTTGCGGCAGCCACCGCCAAGAGTTTGATTGTTTTAGACGAGGTGGGTCGTGGGACCAGCACCTATGACGGTATAAGCATAGCCCGTGCACTGGCTGAATATATCCACCTGAGAATAGGCGCTAAAACGCTTTTTTCCACCCATTATCTTGAACTTACCGATCTGGATAAAATACCTGGTATAGTAAATTTGAACGTCGCTGTAAAAGAGCAGGGTGAAAATATCATTTTTTTAAGGAAGGTGATTAATGGGCGGGCGGATCGCAGCTATGGCATTCATGTGGCTAAGCTTGCCGGCCTGCCGCTGGAAATTATCAACCGTGCAACAGAAGTTTTAAGAAGCCTGGAAGCTGCGCGGGATAACACTGCGCAGGTCGCCGCCGCGGCTGAAGAAAAGGCGGTATCATGCGACAGGATTGAAAATCCGGTTTTAGAGGAAATACGTCAGCTTGATATTTTTGGTATGACACCGTTGGAAGCGATCGGCAAGCTTTATGAACTGCAAAAAAAGATAGATAAAATAAATATTCAATAACAAACGGATGGTACCGGGGGTGACAGTAATGTATGTGGGTGTAGATGTGGGGGGTACTTATACAGACGCGGTTCTTCTGGAAAATAACTGGGTCCGGGCTATTGCCAAAATTCCAACCAGAGAGAACCTTCTGAGTTCTCTCCTGGAAGCAATCGATCTTATTCTAAAAGATGCTGACAAAAAAGAAATCAAAAGAATTGTATTCAGTACAACCATAATCACCAACCTGATTGCCGGGCACAAATATGATGAGGTTGACCTGCTGATCATGCCCGGCCCTGGCTTGACTCATGATTACTACAAACTTAAACCATATATACATATATTAACGG
>JBAZQW010000271.1:0-2746 GCA_041645005.1 Desulfotomaculaceae bacterium
GACCGCTCCCCGCCGGGGCCGGTGGATGCCGTTAAGGTGCAGGAGCAGGGTGGTCTTGCCGGCCCCGTTGGGACCTATCAGCGCCGCTTTGTCCTGCAGGGGAACTTTAAGAGAAACCCCCTTAAGCGCCGGTGTACCGTCAGGATAAGTAAAATGTACATCTTCCAGCTCTAAAATGCAACTGCTCAAAAGGTCAATCCTCCCGTTCTTAGGGCGAAAAATATCAAGAGTAATCCACTGGCGGACGCGAGGGCCAGGATGGGGAGCGAAAGTAGTTTGGCGGGCTGCACAAACCGGATCCCGTCTTCGTAACCGCGCGCGGACAGGCCCAGGTACATATTACGGGAGCGCCGCAGCGATTGTACAAACAAGTTGGCTACCAGCCAGGAAAGAGACCGGTATGTATTTTTAGCGGAGTTGTATCCCAGCCGCGCTGACTGGGCCAGAAAGATTTTAGAAGCGGTATCAAGTAGCACCGTTATTGAGCTGTAAACCAGAATCATGATCTCCAGCAGCAGTGCTGGAAAAGGAATACGGCCCAGCATCGCCAGGATTTCCGTAACAGGGGTGGTTAATATGAAAAAAAACATACAAGACATAGCGCCCAGAGATCGCCAAAAAGTTTGAGCGGCCATAGCCAGCCCTTCCGGGGTCATGCCCAGCCTGTGACCCAGCAGGGAAAGTTCATAAACACAGGCGACGGGAGGGTCGAGAGAAAAGGCCATGGTCAATAGACCAAAAACCAGGAAAAACGTGGGAATGGTCAACAGCCCCAGATATACCCGAAGTGGTATGCGAACTACTAAAACTGTGAAGATGGTCATCAAAACCAGGATCAAAAATGGCACGTCAGGACTGCGGGCCAATAAACAGGCTGTCAGATATAATAAAGCAAGGCACCCTTTCTCAGCCGGGTGCCGGTTATGCAGTTTATTAGTCAAGGCATACCGCTCAATGGCCAGCATCAGTTGATCCTCTTGTTCTTATGCCGGGATAACCCCAGGTAATAGCCGATAAAACCTGCTCCCAGCGCAGCCTGGACCGCAAACAGAAGGCTCTGAATTTCACTGCTTGGAGGCTCCCATAAGGGGGTAAACCATGGTTCATAACCAGGAGATAGTTCCTCTATTACACTTACCGCTTGTTCATCGGCTCCTAAAAACAACGCTGCGGCTTTTTCTCCGGCATTTTTGTTAAATCCTATTAAAGGAGCTGCTGTAATAATTATGACTGCAAACAACAGCAGTAGGTTTTGGCTGGTGTGTTTCATTTCTACAGCTCCTTTCCAATTACATTCAATTCCTGTAGTTCCCGCGCGTTATACTTGAGAAGGGTGCTGAACACCAGGGCGGTTAGTAGTCCCTCACTAACGGCGAGGGGTATTTGGGTAAAAGCAAAAATGGTACTGAATTTTAATAGTGCGCCTGCAAATCCTCCAACCGGGTCAGGAAAGGCCAGTGCCAGTTGCACTGAGGTAGTCATATAAGTCATCAGATCTCCAAGTGTCGCAGCCAGAAAAATTGAAATCCCTACCGGTAATCCTATCTTTAGACCTGAACGGTATACGGCATAGGCTGCAAATGGTCCTACAACAGCCATAGAAAAGGTGTTGGCGCCTAATGTGGTTATCCCTCCGTGAGCCAGGAGCAAGGCTTGAAACAGCAGTACCACCATACCCAGAACCGACATGGAGGTTGGACCGAACAGCACTGCTCCAAGACCGGTGCCGGTCGGATGCGAACAACTGCCTGTCACAGAAGGCAGCTTAAGAGCTGAGAGAACAAAAGCAAAGGCCCCGGCTACACCCAGGATTATTTTGGTCTCAGGTTTTTCCCGGACTTTGTGCCGCAAACTCCTGATTCCATGGATGACAAAGGGCGCAGATACCACTGTCCATCCGACAGCATGGCTTAGAGGTAAATATCCTTCCATGATATGCACACAGGGCAACTCCTTTCAAGATCTTTTTACGTGGTAAAAAGTTTGACTCAGTGGACCTGGGGCTAAAAAACGCTCTTTAGCGCCTCTTTTATTCTCTGCGTACAAATTTTCGCCAGTAGCGGGTCCGGGCCGATGAAGGAACCCTGCACAACCTGTACGCCGGGGTACTTCTGCAGCATCTTGTTGATTTCAGCAGGTATATCGGATGTTATATGCACTCCTTCAAACAGGAAAAGAGGCATGACCACAATCCGGCTGCCGCCGCTTTCAACTATATTTTGAAAGGCCTCTGCCAGAGAAGGGCTGGCGTTTTGCAAAAATGCCGGCGTAATTCCTTTGAACCGGACGCTCTTTCTGAGCTCCTCCGCCACAAGCTTAAGGCCCAGGTTGGCTGAATCCAGCCTGCTGCCGTGGCCTAATAGAAGCACGTGCCAGCCTTCTTTTTCTTTCTTCATAACTCCAAGAGACTCCAACAGGGTTTGGGTGTCCCAAAAAACCTCACCGCGCGCCGGTTCCGGCCGTCTCAGCACGGCCACCCTGCAGCCGCAGGCCAGGGCTGCCTCCAGTTTGGCGGTAAACCCTCCCGCTTCACCTGAATCTTTGGTTATCAGCAGATCGATCTGCAGTTGCCTGAAAATAGCTTCGTTTAACTCTCTGGAGAAGGGCCCCTCCATGGCGATTATGTGCGAGGGTTTGAGGCCCAGTTTAAGCGCGGTGGCAAGCGATTCCTCCGCCGGCAGCATCCTTGCATACACCTTTTTCAGATCAAGGAATCCGGCCAGGGCGCCCAGTCCTTTAATCCCCG
>JBAZQW010000272.1:0-2744 GCA_041645005.1 Desulfotomaculaceae bacterium
ACTTCGGGATGCGATCCCCGGTCTGGAAGTTATTGTCCTTTCCAAAGATCCGGAATATACAGCCCGGGAATTTGGTGTTCTTGCAATACCCAGGGATAATCCAAAGCTGGTATATCTGGCCCTAAAAACATCGGATCTTTTAATCAGCGGCGGCGGCGGGCTCTTACAAGACATAACCGGTCCCAAAAGCATCATTTATTATCTGGGCATTGCCGCCATGGCCAGGTTGCTGGGCAAACCTGTTTTCTTTTACGCCCAGGGTATCGGTCCAATCAATACGGCAATGGGCAGGGCACTGGTCAGGCTGGTGGTGAACCGCGTCAACTCGGTTACGGTGAGAGACGCGGATTCAAAAGAAGAGCTCGTGGACCTGGGCGTCACCCGCCCGCGTCTGGAAGTTACCGCCGACCCGGTGCTGGGACTGGAACCGTCACTAATAGAAAGAGGAACCGGGCGGGATATCCTGGCCTCGCTGGGAATAGACAACCAGCCGCTGGCAGGCATTTCTGTGAGGCATTGGAAAGGTGACGGCGCTTATAAAAAAGTGATAGCCAGGGCGGCCGATGACCTGGTGGCGGACGGCTGGCAAGCGCTGCTGGTTCCCATGCACTGTCCCGGTGACCTGGCAGCCTGCAGGGAGGTTATCGCCCTGATGAAAGAAAAATCTTTTCTCCTGGAGCATCATACCGATTATATGAGTTTATTGTCGGTAACGGCCAATCTGGACCTGGCTATCGGGATGAGGCTGCACTTCCTTATCTTCAGCGCTATTTTCGGGGTGCCCGTGGTGAGTATCCCTTACGACCCCAAGGTAAACCGCTTTTTGCAATCAGTAGACCTGCCCCCCGGTTTCAGCGCTGAAAAGCTGGATTATGACAAATTGTCTTCAGGGATAAAAAACGTCCTTGAGCACCGGGAGCAAATCAGCTCCGGCCTGAAACAGCAGGTCGCCCCTTTGCGCGTAGAGGCTTTAAAGAACGCTTCCCTGGTGGCTGAACTTTTAAAGAGTATCTAACGTCTAATATTAAAGAGGTTAAAGATGTTTTATAATTAGATTTGAGGGGACATTCCTCGTCGTTAAAGGAATACCAAAAATAGAGGTGTGTCCCCTTTCCACTGACGAATGAGATCCCACGTCCCATTTGCGGAGCAGGAATAAGGAGCCCTGTGTCGAAAACTTTACCGGGAGGAGTTATCGTGAGTTTGAACAGAATTAAAGCAACTGTTGTTTTTTTACTGCTTGCCACGGCGCTGTTTCTGGTGTACGCTGCTTTTGCCGGAACGGAAAGTGAACCGGGCGGAAGCGGTGACCCTTTAGTCACTCAGAGTTACGTCGATCAGTATGTCCAGTGGAACGTTGTTGAATTAAAAGAAGGTCAGGTTCTAAAAGGCCAGGCCGGGTTGGAACTTATCGTCAGAAGAGGCCAGGCTCTGGTGGTTGACCCTGTCGGCAATGGTATTCCCGATCTTACCAGCGGGACGGACATTAGAGCCGGGAGCGCGGTACCGGTAAATCACCTGATGCTTATTCCACGCGAAGACGGGCGCGGCATAAAGGCGACATTACCGGTTGTAGCAATGTATCGTGGCGGGGTACTGATCCAGTAACAATTCGTATTCATCAACTAAGATGAATATTTGGTAAATGGGGTGAGAAAAATGACCAGAACCAGGCGGAAACTAAAAAGAAAAGTGCCCCTTATAATCTGCGGCTTGCTGTTGCTGGTTTTCGTGGCTGGCGGTATGATCATGGCCGGTTACCCTGAACTGGTACCAGAAGGTATACCCACTTCAAACAACGACGGGAAGCGCTTGAACGTGCTGCTGATGGGGATCGACGCCAGGCAGGGTGAAACCATGGCCCGGACCGACTCCATGATCCTGGCCAGTTATGACCCGAAAAGCAAACAGGTGTCGTTTCTATCCATCCCGCGGGACACCAGAGTGGCCATCCCGGGGCACGGGATGGATAAAATCAACAGCGCCAGCGTATACGGCGGTCCGGACCTTTCCATGAAGGTTGTGTCCAGCCTGCTGGGAGTGCAGGTCAAGTATTATGTTTTAACTAATTTCAGTGGCTTCGAAAATATCGTCGACACCCTCGGGGGGGTAACCCTGGATGTGGATCAGAACATGTACCATGAGGATGAGACTGACGGCGGGATCTACCAGATCAGCCTGAGTAAAGGCACGCAGCGGCTTAACGGAGATAAGGCGATCCAGTACGTGCGGTACCGGGACTATGAGTTCGGGGATATAGACCGGACCAAGCACCAGCAAAAGTTTTTAATGGCGCTGGGCAAAGAAATGCTTCAGCCCTCAACTATTGCCAAGCTGCCCAAGCTAATCCCTGAAATCAACCGGTATATTAAGACTAACATGGGCGTAAGCGATATGGTAAAAATGGCTTCAGCCATGAAAAACAGTGAGAATTACAATATGGTCGCCCAGACCCTGCCGGGACGGCCAATAGAAATTGACGGGGGAAGTTATTGGGGAGTCGATCCCACGGAAGCCAAGCAGTCGGTGGCACGGCTGTTCAGCGGGGAAATTGCGACCGATGTAGTTCTAAATACACCCTTAAGCGGCCAGTACGCAGTTCCTGAAACAACAACACAATCAACCAGCGAGCAGGGTACGGAAGGGACACTTACCGATAAACAACAGCAGCCGGGCTCCAAAACGCAGCAGGGTCAAACCGGTACCAAGACAACCACCACCAAGCCCGGCCAGACTACCGGCAG
>JBAZQW010000019.1:0-16422 GCA_041645005.1 Desulfotomaculaceae bacterium
CCTCTTTACCAACAGGGACGACCGGCAGGCGAAGGCAAGATTCTGCTGGATATAAAAGAAAACCTTCCTCAGGGGAAGGCTAACACAGAGTATCATTCAAACCGTCAGCGAACCAGGCTGGCAGTTTGAACTTTTATTGTAAATATGCAGTAAGGCTCCGGTTTCCCGGAGCCTTTATTATTTTTGGCGCGCCTGGAGAGATTCGAACCCCCGACCTTCTGATCCGTAGTCAGACGCTCTATCCAGCTGAGCTACAGGCGCATTTTATTAGGGCCTCTTTCATGTGGCAAGTTCCATTTTAACAAAATCGCTATTAGTAGTCAAGCGATGTTCTCTTACATGTTGTCGGACAGCATTGTTATTACCTGCCGGTAATTGTTATTAAATAAATTTTTCTCAAGCTGGTCAGCCTGGCGGCACTTGCTAATAGAATGTTAGAAAACCTTTTGGAGCAGGTGAAACATGCTTAAGCAGGACCATATTAAACCAGAGGCATCCGTGATCATCCCCTGTAAAAACGAAGGCCAAAACCTCAAAATGACCCTGGACTCGATCCTGGCGGCGTCTCAGGGCACACAACTGGGGAAGTTGGAGATTGTGGTTGTGGACGACGGGTCAGACGACTGTTGCGGCGATTTCTTAAAAGAATCCGGCAAATGCAGCGGTTTGCGATTTATTTCCACCCCCGGGCTGGGGGTGGCGCAGGCCAGAAACCTGGGTGCTTCGGTCGCCCGGGGCAAGTATCTGATCTTCTGTGACGCTCATATTACAGTGCCGGCGGGCTGGCCGGATAACCTTCTGGATGCTTTTAAAGACGCTTCGGTTGATGCTGTCTCGCCGGCTATAGGCTCTCTGGAAAACCTGGCGGCCATTGGATATGGCCAGACCTGGAACGAACAACTCCAGGTCGTCTGGCTGCCCCCGCCACCGCAAATGAAAACAAGCACGGCGCCCCTCCTGCCGGGAGGCTGTGTGGCGGTTCGCGCCGGGGCTTTCTGGCAGGCGGGCGGCTTTGACCAGGGGTTTATCGTCTGGGGCCATGAGGACGTGGAGTTTTCTCTCAAAATGTGGCTTTTGGGATACAGGCTGTACGTGAACCCATCGGTAAAAATACTGCACCTGTTTCGCAAGAAACACCCCTACCCGGTCAAAATGGACCACTTTCTCTACAATATGCTGCGCATGGCCTACTCACATTTCAATAATGAACGGATTGAAAAAGTCCTGGATTTGATCAACCAGGCCGGCTCCTCCAAAAAAATAAACCAGCGTGTTTTAAAGGGCGGCGCCATGGAGCAGCGGAATCAATACTTGGCCAGGCGCAAGTATGACGACGACTGGTTTATGAAAAAATTTAAGATTGACTTTTAATTAAATTAAAAAGCGCGTCTCCGGTAGAAACGCGCCTTAATCATCTTTATGGCGGAGAGTGAGGGATTCGAACCCTCGATACAGGTTTATGCCCGTATACTCGCTTAGCAGGCGAGCGCCTTCAACCTACTCGGCCAACTCTCCAAATTTTTAATTCAATTTTAATCTTGCCGCTTCTTGCTTCAGGTATGCTGGCGGAGGGGGTGGGATTCGAACCCACGGGACCCGTTAAGGACCAACGGTTTTCAAGACCGCCTCCTTCAACCGCTCGGACACCCCTCCACATTGGTCGTCAGTCGTCGGTAATCAGTCGTCGGATAACGCATTATAAAGTCTAACATAGATCAAAAACCGTGTCAATAAACTTGCCTCAAAACCAGCCTTCACCCTTGTTTCAGCCAATCCTGGCCAAACCGCCCATATATGGGCGCAGCACCTCCGGTATGGTAACCGACCCGTCAGCCTCCTGGTAGTTCTCGATAATGGCGGCCACCGTCCTGCCCACAGCCAGCCCTGAACCGTTCAGGGTATGAACCAGTTCGGCCTTGCCCCTGCCGTTCCTGAAGCGTATCCCCGCCCGACGGGCCTGAAAATCAGCGAAATTGCTGCAGGAGGAAATCTCCTTGTACTCCTGGTAACTGGGCAACCACACCTCCAGGTCGTAGGTTTTCGCGGACGAAAACCCCATGTCAGCGGTGCACAGAACCACCGTCCGGTAAGGCAGTCCCAGGGTTTGCAACACCTTTTCCGCATCAGCGGTCAGCTTCTCCAGTTCCTCATAGGACTCATCGGGCCGGCAAAACTTGACCAGTTCCACTTTGTTGAACTGGTGCAGGCGGATTAGCCCACGGGTGTCCCTGCCGGCGGCGCCGGCCTCCGCCCGGAAACAGGCGCTGTACGCGCAGTGCCGTATCGGCAGCTTTTCACCGTCTAAAATCTCATTCCGGTACAGGTTGGTAACCGGTACTTCAGCGGTAGGAATGAGGTAATAATCGGTGTTTTCTATTTTAAACATGTCCTCGGCAAATTTGGGCAACTGCCCTGTTCCCACCATGCTGTCGCTGTTAACCATAAAGGGCGGAAATATCTCAATATAATTATGGGAGTTGGTGTGCAGATCCAGCATATAGCTGATTACAGCCCGCTCCATCCGCGCCCCGGGGCCCTTGTAAAAGCAGAACCTCGCGCCTGTGACCTTGCCGGCCCGTTCAAAGTCAAGTATGTCCAGGGACTCGCCAAGCTCCCAGTGGGGCTTAGGCGCAAAACCAAAACCGCGCGGCTTGCCCCAGGTGCGTACCACAGGGTTGTCCGCGGCGCTGTCCCCGACCGGTACTGATTCATGCGGAATGTTAGGAATATCAAGCAGAATGGCCTTTAGTTTTTCCTCCAACTCCCTGACTGCTTCATCTTTTTCTTTGATCTCTCTGGAAAGGTCCCGCATTTCCACTACCAAATCAGGCGCGTCCTTGCCGGATTTTTTTAACCGGCCGATTTCTTCTGAAACAACATTGCGCCTGTTCTTCATCTGCTCAACCACAAACAATTTTTCCCGGCGATCCTCGTCCAGCCGCAGAAATTCCTCAAGAGTCACTTTAGATCCGCGTTTATCCAGAGCCTCCTGAACCACCTGCGGATTGTTGCGTACAAATTTCAGATCAAGCATATTTATTTGCCCCCAATTGGATCTTTAAAATACTCACTTTAGTCTAAATCAGCTTTAATATTATACTACATGGTCATGCCTTTGTAAAACAATGGGTGTAGCGGAAAAACATTGAGGCGCCTGATTAACAGGCGCCCGGATTCATTCACAGATTTTAACACACTGCCTTTTTTTACAGGCTTACATTTTTCACTCCCAGTACTCCGTCGATCTTGGCAATCTCCGCCATCGTATCTTCCGGCACAGAAGCGTCCACACTCAGCAGCATGATCGCCTTGCCTCCGACCTTTAAGCGGCCGACCTGCATAGCGGAAATGTTGATGTTATGGGTGCCGATGAGATTGCCCACCGGCCCGATAATCCTGGGTTTGTCAATATGTGGCACGTAAAGCATGTACCCTTCGGGAACGGCATCAACGTGGTAGCCGTCTATGGACACGATACGGGGATCAGTACGTCCAAAGATGGTGCCCGAAATATTTATTTCTTCCTTGTCTGAGGCTGCCTTTACGGTGATCAGGTTGGCGTAATCACTTTCTTCCCCCGCCTGTTTCTGGACCACGTTAATGCCCCGGTTCCTGGCCAGCAGCGGCGCGTTAACATAGTTGACCATTTCCTGCAGGATAGTGTCCAGGAAGCCTTTTATAACTGCGGTGGTAATAGGAGCGACCTCCTGGTTGGCCAGGTCTCCGCTATAGGTAATCTCTACTTTCTTAACCCGGCCGCTGACCAACTGGGCGACGAACTTACCCATCTTCTCAGCCAAGGTAAGATAGGGCCTGACTACAGCCATGATTTTGGGACTGAGAGACGGGATATTAACGGTGTTTTTAACCGGTTCTCCCCTGAGCGCCGCTACAAGCTCTTCGGCCACATCTACAGCTACCAGGAGCTGGGCCTCCTGCGTGGAAGCGCCCAGGTGCGGAGTGGCGATAAAGTTTTTAAACTCAAAGAGCGGGCTATCAGTATTCGGTTCTTTCTCGAAAACGTCCAGGGCTGCCCCGGCCACCTTGCCTGACTTCATGGCTTCATATAAGGCCTGCTCCTTTATTATGCCGCCCCGGGCGCAGTTGACAATCCTTACCCCTTCCTTCATCAGCTCAAAAGCTTTTTCATCCAGCAGGTGCTTGGAATCCTTGTTCAGGGGCAGGTGAACGGTGATAAAATCAGCCTGTTTGAAGACCTCTTCCAGTGGCAGAAGTTTTACACCCAGTATAGCTGCGTTTTCCTCCGTGATATAGGGATCGTAAGCCACCACTCTCATTTCCATGCCTTGTGCTCTTTTAGCGACAGCCGAACCTATCCGGCCCAGTCCGACTACACCCAGCACTTTACCCCTCACTTCAACACCCATGAACGACTTCTTGTCCCATTTGCCGGAGCGCAGGGTGGCGTTAGCCTGGGGTATGTTGCGCGCCAGGGACTGCATCATGGCCATGGTAAGTTCCGCTGCGGCAATGGTATTCCCGCCGGGTGCGTTAACCACCAGGACGCCCCTGGCGGTAGCAGCGGCCAGATCAATATTATCAACACCCACGCCGGCGCGGCCGACCACCTTGAGCTTTGGAGCGTTTTCAAGCACGCGCGCGGTAACCTTGGTAGCGCTGCGTACGATCATCCCTTCGTATTCGCCGATTATTCCCACAAGTTCGTCTTCAGACATTTTACCCCGGATATCAACCTCAATATCAGGTTCCCGTCTCAAGGACTGCAGGCCCTCTTCCTCAACACCGTCCATTACCAATACTTTCATTAAAACTACCTCCCTAAAAATACTTCCTGCGACGCTTTTATTCCCGCTCCTAGCTGTACAGGGTAACCAGCCTGAGCCAAACCCATTTCAAGGGCGCTAATGGCGATAATAACGTCCATCTTGTCGCAAAAACCCATGTGGGCGATCCGGAAACCTTTACCTTTAATAACGCCCTGCCCGCCTGCAAAGGTAACACCATATTTGTTTTTTATGATTTTCCGGAGGTCATCGGCGCCGATCCCCTCCGGGCCCCATACACCAGTAAGAGCGTTGGACGCACAGCGGTCCTCAGCCAGCAGCTTCAGGCCTAAAGCCTTGACGCCGGCCCTGGTGGCCCTGGCCAAAAGAGCGTGGCGGGCGTAAACATTGTCCAATCCCTCGGCCAGCATCATATCGAGTGACGCTTCCAGGCCGTAGAAGAGCGATACAGCAGGTGTATAAGCGGTATTCCATTTGTCATAAACCTTTTTAAAAGCAGGCAGGCTGAAATAGAATCTGGGCGATTTGTTTTTCTTCGACACTTCCCAGGCCTTATCGCTAACACTGACCATGGCCAGGCCGGGAGGCAGCATAAAGGCTTTTTGTGAAGCGGTGCAGAGCATGTCCACACCCCACTGGTCTACTTTAATTTCTATCGCGCCTACTCCGCTGACGCCATCCACAAGCAGCAGCGCGGGAGTCTTCGACACCAGCGCGCCTATGCCGGCGATGTCATTGCTGACACCGGTGGACGTTTCGTTCTGGGTTGCCAGGACCACTTTTACGTCAGGGTGCTGCCCAAGTTTTTTCTCGACAACCACCAGGTCCACATCATTGCCGTAACCGAAATTAACATCTATTACTTCCGCGCCGTAAGCCTTGGCGATATTGGCGAAGCGCTCCCCGAAATTACCGGTGATTAAAGAGAGCACCTTGTCGCCGGGGCTTACGGTATTGGCAATAGCGGTTTCCAGGGCGCCGGTGCCGGTGTTGGTCATAACAAAGATATCGTTTTTAGTCTGAAACACCATTTTCAGCTTTTCTACGATCCGTTCGTGTATTTTTGCAAAAGCATCGGTCCTGTGCCCAAGGATAGGCATGCTCATGGCGGCGGTTACCGTCGGTGGTACGGGCGTCGGTCCGGGAATCATCAAGTACTGTTTGTCTTGCATCACTTAAAAACCTCCCCCTTTTTGTGTTAAGTTAAATAAGATTAGAAATATTTTAAACCTCCCGTCCTTGTAAAATAAATACAGGGACGGGAGGTTTCTCCCGCGGTGCCACCCTTATTGAACGGCAATTGCCGTTCCTCTCGAGCTCGTGATAACGGGAACTGCCCGTGTCTGCCTACTACTGCTTTCAGCAAACACCCTCAGGGGAGCCTTTTCATCCTGTCGATCCTGCCGGTTCACAGCCACCACCGGCTCTCTGGAAGGTTTTCGACCGATTACTTTACCCCTTCACCGGGTTTTCCAATGGGACACACTTTTCTGTGGGTCCACTGTTTTTTTAAATATGTCTAAAATAGTACTACAACTTACATCTTTATGCAATAGTGTTTAGCAATGACGCGCTATTCTTAATATTTAGAGTGTTTACCCCGCTTGTTTAAAGGCATTTTTCAAGAAAGTAGCGGTGGATCCTATTGTCCCCGGTCAGTTCGGGATGAAACGCCGCAGCCAGAAACCTGCCCTGGCGGGCAAAAACGATTTTTTCACCGTGCCTGGCCAGCGCCCCGACACCGCTTCCCACGCTTAGAATGTACGGCGCCCGGATAAATACCGCCCGGAACGGCTGCGCTCCTACAGCCGCTATGTCAATATCGGCTTCAAAGCTGTCAACCTGCCGGCCGAAAGCGTTTCTCTCCACCCGCATGTCTATCAGGCCGAGGCGTGGCTGAGTAGAGCCTGCTATATCCCTGGCCAGCAGAATCAAACCGGCGCAGGTGCCGAATATGGGAAGGCCCTCCTGGCCCAATTTTATAATAGGCTCAAAAAGGTTGAACTCATTTAAAAGTTTGCCCATGGTGGTGCTCTCGCCGCCTGGTATAATCAGCGCCGACAAGCCCTCAAGCTGCTCAGGCTTTCTGATCTGGGCCGACTCCACCCCGCAATCCGCGAGCAACTTCTGGTGCTCCCTGAAAGCCCCCTGCAGGGCCAGGACCCCCACTTTCATTAAGAAACATCCCTTCAAAAAACAAAATAAAAAGAATTATTATTTTCACAGGATTTACAGGATTATCATGATTTACAGGATTCTTAAAACAATTATTAAATTTTTTACAAATATTATTAAACGGTATTAATCAATTTTTTATTAAACAAATTGGTGCTTTTTTTAATTTTCTAATCCTGTTAATCTTTTTTAAATCCTGTTAATCCTGTGACAATTTCTTTTTTTCCGACGTCTGACGACCGACGACCGCTCTACCAGCCCCGGTCCTGCATCCTCTGTTCAGGAGCGATTGTCTGTATTTCCAGGCCGGGCATAGCCTCACCAAGCTCTTTTGATACTTCGGCCAAAATCTTTGGATCATTATAGTGGGTGGTGGCGGCAACTATGGCTTTAGCCCTCGCGGCCGGATTTGTAGACTTGAATATTCCTGAACCCACAAAGATGCCGTCGCAGCCCAGCTGCATCATCAAAGCCGCGTCAGCGGGAGTGGCTATGCCGCCGGCCGCGAAGTTTACCACTGGCAGCCGCCCCAACCCCGCTACCTGTACCAGGAGTTCATAGGGCGCGCTCATATCCTTGGCCGCGGCCATCAGTTCCTCGGCCGGTAAATTCTGAACCCGGCGGATGTCCCCCATCACCATGCGCATGTGCCGCACGGCCTCGACAACGTTACCGGTACCTGGTTCCCCTTTGGTTCTGATCATGGCCGCTCCTTCACCGATACGTCTCAGCGCTTCACCCAGGTTGCGCGCACCGCATACAAAAGGCACATTAAAGGCGCTCTTATCTATATGATAGCTTTCATCCGCCGGTGTAAGCACTTCACTTTCATCGATATAGTCCACACCAAGGGACTCAAGAATCTGAGCCTCTACAAAATGTCCGATACGGGCTTTGGCCATAACAGGGATGGTAACAGTCTCCATGATTCTTATTATTATAGTTGGGTCAGCCATCCTGGCCACACCCCCGGCGGCCCGGATATCGGCCGGAACCCTCTCCAGGGCCATAACGGCGCATGCGCCTGCCTCTTCAGCTATTTTTGCCTGCTCGGGAGTTGTGACATCCATGATTACGCCGCCTTTTAACATTTCTGCAAGGCCTTTTTTTACTGTCCAGGTTCCTTTTTTAACCACTAAAAATACCCCCAATCAAGCTTTTTAACTATCAAATTATTCTATAATAATTTAAATTTAAAAACAAGAGAGTTGTTGGGGCAAAAAAAAACGCCTGTCCAGGCGGAAACAGTTACAGGCGGTCGATAACAGGCTGAATAAAATAGAGGGTTTTCTTTAAAAGCGCCCCGGCGGCAAATGACAAGGAAAGAGTCAGGACAAGCATGAAAATTATTTTGCATGTCTTTTTGATCATAAACCCTCCCCGCCAATTTGTAATATATGTTAATGATAACATATTGTGTCAATCATTTAATTATGCCGATTTGCCTTTTTTCTGCCTAATATTTTTAAAAAACATGGCCTGTCTCGGTGCGGCGCATTGTTTAAAAAAAAGCCACCACCTGAGGTGATAGCTTTAAAAAAACAAATATCACGAAGCGTTCCCGGCCGGCCTTACTCGTCTGTGTGGACTTTCGCCACCGCGACAACCGTATCGTTCAGATCAAGCCGCATCAAGGTAACCCCCTGGGTGGCCCGGCCAATTTTTGAGACATCCACAGCTTTATACCTGATAGCAATTCCTTCAGCGCTTACCATCATTATTTCATCATCGCCCTTGACAACCTGAACCGCTACCACGGGGCCGTTCCTCTTGTTAACTTTAATATTTATGATCCCTTTGCCGCCCCTGATCTGGGCGCGGTATCCAGAAAGCACTGTCCGCTTGCCAAACCCGTTTGCTGTCACCGTAAACAAAAAGGCCTCGGGGCGTACGATTTCCATACCTACCACCTGGTCTTTGGCAGCCAGGTTGATTCCTTTTACCCCCCGGGTATTACGGCCCATCGAGCGTACCTGTTCCTCCGGGAAACGGATGGCCTTACCCCGCTCTGTGGCCAGGATAATCTCCTCCTGGCCGCTGGTAAGTTTCACATCGACCAATTGGTCATCCTCTTTCAAAGAGATGGCTATGATCCCATCCCGTCTGGAGGTATCGTATTCATCCAGGGAAGTTTTTTTAACCATGCCGGATCTGGTGGACATAAAAAGGAACTGATCGGGGCCGAACTCCTTTACCGGGATAACAGCGGTAACCTTTTCGTCACTGCCCACATAAAGAAGATTAACGATGGCCATGCCTTTGGCCTGACGGCCCGCCTCCGGAATCTCATACACTTTCAGGCGGTAAACTTTGCCCTGGTTGGTGAAAAACAGTAAAAAGTTGTGGGTGGTGGTAATAAAAAGATGCCGTACAAAATCCTCAGTCTTGGTGCCCATAGCCATTACGCCGCGCCCTCCCCGGCGCTGGCTGCGGTAAGTGTCCAGGGGTATTCTTTTAATATATCCCTGATTGGTGATAGTAATCACCACATCTTCCTCGGGTATCAAATCCTCCGCCTCAAGCGCAGACAATTCTTCGTCCGAGATAACGGAGCGCCGCGGGTCGGCAAATTTTTTCCTTACAGTTAAAAGCTCGTTTTTTATAATCTCTAAAACTTTCTTCTCACTTTCCAGAATCGAACGAAGGTAGGCTATTTTACTGACCAGTTCCTTATACTCCTGTTCCAGTTTCTCCAGTTCCAGGCCAGTCAGCTGCCTGAGTCGCATTTCAACAATAGCCTCAGACTGTCTTTCCGAAAGACCGAACTTTTCCACCAGGGCCTTTTTAGCGATATCGGTAGTCCGGGAAGCCCGGATGGTCTTGATCACTTCGTCCAGGTAAGCGATGGCTGTGCGCAGGCCTTCCACAATATGCGCCCGGTCTTCCGCCTTTCTCAATTCAAAGCGGGTGCGCCGCACAATAACGTCTTTTTGGTGTTCCAGATAGTAAAACAACACCTGTTTTAAGCCCAGCGTCTGGGGCCGCCCTTCTACCAGGGCCAGCATATTCACACCGAAGCTATCCTGCATCTGGGTGTGCTTGTAGAGCAGGTTTAGAACCACCTGCGGATTGGCGTCCCGCCGCAGTTCGATCATAATACGCATGCCGTTGCGGTCAGATTCATCGCGCAGGTCACTGATACCTTCCAGTTTTTTCTCTTTAACCAGTTCCGCTATTTTTTCAATTAACCTGGCCTTATTTACCTGGTAAGGTATTTCATTGACAATGATACACTGCCTGCCGCTGTCGGTCTTATCTATGGTGACCTGGGCGCGCACCTTGATACTGCCCCTGCCGGTGCGGTAGGCGTTCCAGATCCCTGCCCTGCCCATGATTATACCACCGGTGGGAAAGTCCGGGCCCTTGATCACCGCCATTAACTCTTTTACGTCTGCTTCAGGGTTATCTATGAGCATGATCACACCGTCGATCACTTCACCAAGATTGTGCGGCGGTATATTGGTGGCCATGCCGACGGCAATGCCGGATGACCCGTTTATAAGCAAGTTTGGTATGCGGGCAGGCATAACAGTAGGTTCTTCTGTCTTTTCATCATAGTTGGGAATAAAGGCCACTGTGTCTTTTTCTATATCGGCCAGCATTTCCAGGGTTATTTTGGCCATCCGGGCTTCAGTATAACGCATGGCTGCCGCGGAATCACCGTCTACGGAACCGAAGTTGCCGTGTCCGTCCACCAGAGGGTAGCGGCAGGCAAAATCCTGGGCCAGGCGGACCAGGGCGTCATAGACAGCAACATCACCGTGGGGGTGGTACTTTGCCAGCACTTCCCCGACAATGTAAGCGGATTTACGATGGGATTTATCCGGCGTCAACCCCAGGGAGTGCATAGCGTAAAGAATTCTGCGGTGAACCGGTTTCAGGCCGTCCCTGACGTCCGGCAGCGCTCGCCCCACAATCACGCTCATGGCGTAATCCAGGTAGGAGTGCTTCATTTCCACATTTATGTCAATAGGTATTACCTTCCCGGTTAAGGACGACAATGGGGGTCACCTCCATACAAAAAAAGCTGTTTTCCACAGGGGAATTATACCAGAATAATCAGGCAAAAGCAATTTTATGAGTTCTGTCCGACTATCATTTTTCCTACATTTTATTTTACACCGGGAGCTTAAGTCCGCAAGCGCCTGGTTGAAAAAAGCAGGCCTTTACGCCTGCTTCAATTTAAGCACCATTTTTGTCAACGTCCCTCTTTAAGCTGCTTGCCTACGGCCAGGCAAAACTTATGGGCAATCGCCCCCGGGGTATTGCGCTTTTACCCCTTTAAAAACAGGCCTTTTTACCGCACCAGCAGCGTTATTCAGCTTAAGTCCCCCCGCCGGTGTGGACCATGCCGAGGGGTTGTTCAAACAATCAAGCGGCACCACCTCAACTTTTTTTGTTTATGTGTTTCTCTTTAATCAATTCGTACGTACGATGGAGCTTTTGTCCCGCCTTAGCGGGGGCAAGTCTTAAGCCTTGCCCGAACCTGCACAATAATGTCTGCGGCCAGCGCCGTGAAACAAGAAATATTTTTGTTTCTCCCAAGCAAGCACCTCCTTGATCCAGATTTTCTTTTTATGGCCCCCTTATAACGTGAGCACCCGTTTCATGGGCAATTGAAATCATGATTACAGCTGCCCATTTTAACTGTTCCGCCACAGTGTTAACCTTGAAAATAACTCTATCTCGTAAAAACGATTTTATCCCCTCCATGGCAACAGGTACTGCCGCGATAACATCTTGTAAAAAGTGGGCTGCATTTTCCGCTACGGCGCCGGCCAGGAAGGCGGCAGCCAAAAGCAGCGCTATTAAAAATATTGACTTTACCTTTTTTGCTTTGGTTGGCCTGTACACAGAAATAGTTCTCATCCATTACCTCTCCCCGATCCGCTATGATTCAAAAAGAGCCTGTCACTCTTAAATTAAATATAACTAGCTGGTTTTCATTAGTTTTTTCTTGTGAGCGAAAGAGCCCCCTTTCAAAAACCCGGTCTGTTTATCTTCTACCCATCCCACTCTATTTGTTTTACTGGGGCAGGTTTGTTTTACATAAATTACCACTGCGTTTTTGATTTAAATACTACCACATCAATGCAAACCCGGTTATTGGCAATATATGGTTATTGACGCCTGTTATCTCCCCCGCTCTCCCTCTACCTTTGTTTCTTTAATTTTTTTGAGTTGATTCCAGCATAGAATAGCAAAAACCCCGGCTGCCAAACCGGGGTCACAGCAAAACAAATATGTTTTCATCCGTTATTTATTAAAAACAGTTAGAGTGGTTGCTCTAACTGTTTGTGTGGTAACAGGTTTTTTTTAATAGAAAAATAGTTTTTTACACATCCAAATTACGTACGGCCAGGGCGTTTTCTTGAATAAAATCCCGGCGCGGCTCTACCCTGTCCCCCATCAGCATGGAAAAGATGGCATCTGATTCAATGGCGTCTTCCAAGGAAACCTGCATCACCGTCCTGCTGTCAGGGTCCATCGTTGTTTCCCAGAGCTGCACCGCGTCCATTTCACCCAAACCTTTATAGCGCTGTATGGAAATTCCTTCCCTGCCGGTCTTGTTTAAGTGTTTTTCCAGCTCCGCGTCGTCGTAAATATATATTTCACTTCTGCCTTTCTTCACCCTGTATAAGGGCGGCTGGGCAATGAAAACATAGCCGGCCTCCACCAGCGGGCGCATATAACGGTAAAAGAAAGTCAGCAGCAGCGTCCTGATATGCGCGCCGTCAACGTCCGCGTCAGACATCAGGATTACCTTGTGATACCTGGCTTTGGATATATCGAATTCTTCGCTGATCCCGGTCCCCAGGGCTGTGATCATAGACCTTATTTCTTCATTGGCCAGGATTCTGTCCAGGCGGGCCTTTTCCACGTTTAATATTTTTCCCCGCAGGGGCAGGATGGCCTGAAAGCGCCTGTCACGGCCCTGCTTGGCGGAGCCGCCCGCTGAGTCACCCTCCACCAGATACAGCTCGGTGTGGGAGGGGTCCCGATCCGAACAGTCAGCCAGCTTGCCCGGCAGGGTTGAGCTTTCCAGGGCGCTTTTGCGCCTGGTTAACTCCCTGGCCTTACGCGCTGCCTCACGCGCCCTGGAGGCGTTGAGTGATTTTTCCAGAATGCGCTTGCCTATAGGAGGATTTTCCTCCAGGAATGTCCCCAGCCCTTCCCCCATGACCGAATCAACAATGCTTCTGACCTCGCTGTTGCCCAGTTTTGTTTTGGTCTGTCCCTCAAACTGGGGCTCCGGTACTTTTACGCTGATAATGGCTGTGAGTCCTTCCCTGATATCCTCACCTGAGAGATTGCTGGTACCGTTCTTAAGCAGGTTGTATTTTTTCCCGTAATCATTAATAATCCTGGTCAACGCCGCTTTAAAACCAGCCTCGTGCGTTCCTCCGTCAATGGTGTTGATATTGTTGGCGTAAGAAAATATACTGTCCGCGTTATAAGAGTCGGTGTACTGCAGGGCCACTTCCACCATAACCTCTTCCCGCTGTTTCTGGAAGTAAATCGGTTTGCTGTGCAGCGGGGTTTTATTTTTGTTCAGATATTTGACGTAATCTTTGATCCCGCCTTCGTGCTGATATATTATTTCAAGGTTTACGCGTTTATCCCTGAACACAATTTTAACGCCCGCGTTCAGGAAAGAAAGTTCCCTTAAGCGATGGGCCAGGGTTTCCTGGCTGAACTCCAGTTCCTCAAAAATTTCCGGGTCTGGTTTAAAGCTAACTTTAGTTCCGTTGCTTTTGCTTTTCCCAATAATGCTTAACTCGGTAACGGGCGCTCCCTGTTCATATCTTTGGCTGTAAACATTGCCGTTCCGCCTGACCTCCACCTCCAGCCATTCGGAAAGGGCGTTGACCACAGAGACGCCCACCCCGTGCAAGCCGCCGGACACCTTGTAGCCCCCGCCGCCAAATTTGCCGCCGGCGTGCAGCATGGTCAGCACTACTTCAACCGCGGGCCGTCCTACTTGAGGCTGGGTGTCGACAGGTATCCCCCGGCCGTTATCAATAACGGTTATAGAATTATCTTCGTTTATAAGAACATCAATCCGGTTGCAGAAGCCGGCCATGGCCTCATCTATACTGTTATCGACCACTTCATATACCAAGTGGTGCAGCCCCCTGGCGCTGGTGCTCCCTATGTACATGCTGGGGCGCTTCCTTACAGCCTCCAGCCCTTCCAGAACCTGGATTTCTTCTGCTCCATAACGGTTGTTTTTATTCGCGTCGGACAATCTACCATCACCCCTTTTAAAACATACTTGGTAATATTAACATATAAAATATTGCATCAATTTTTTAAAATTTATTTTTTTCCGTGCCTGTTAAAAATCCAAAAAAATCTCCGCTCTCTTTTTCAGGGTTATGCATGAAATGGGAGACATGTAGATGTCTCTGGTAGTAATGACAAAGGACTTCTCTTTTTCCTGATCATAAATGCTTTTAATAAAACCCTCGTCCCTGGCGATTTCAATAAATTCTTTGGTAACGGGCGCCTGCCTGGTGCGTACATCCAGAATAGCGATTATATCTTCTTTTGAAACTACCACGTCTCCTCCAAGATGCAGAAACATGCTATTCCTCCTAAAAAGTAATTATTTTACCCGACTTAACGCCAAAGTACCGGCCTGAAAAAATATTTTCAAAATCCTGCTTGTTTTTGCCGGTGGCTGTGACGAAAGTCTGTACCACTCCTTTAATCCTCTTAAAAAGTTCCTCTTGCCGGCTGTGATCAAGTTCAAAAAGAACATCGTCTAAAAGTAAAACAGGGTGTTCATCTAGTTCTTTATACCAATTAATGATCAGGGAAATTTTTATAGATAAAACGACCGTCCTTTGCTGTCCCTGGGACCCGTAGATCCTGGCGTCCATCCCGTTTATCAGCACTGCCAGATCGTCCCTGTGCGGACCAATCAGTGATTGAGCCCGGTAAATTTCTTCATTTTTTATCGCTTCAAGCTCCCTGGCAAACTGATGGTAAATTTCTTCTTCAGTTGAGATGTCGCCCAACTTTAAAGACGAAAGATACCTCAGTTCAAGTTTCTCCGTTCCTCCGGTTATATCATTGTGGATATTGTTAAAATAAGGGCTGAGAGCTTTTAATAACTCAATTCTCATAAAAAGCAGTTTTGCTCCGTGTCGGCAAAGCTGTTCATTCCATACATCAAGAGAATCACTTTTTATCTTTTTTTCTTTTATTTCCCTGAGCAAGTTGTTGCGCTGGGACAGCACCCTGTTGTAGAGACTGAGATAATGACTGTACTGTGGGTTAAAAGGGCCTATCTCCAGATCTAAAAAACGCCGTCTTTCCTGTGGCGACCCTTTAATCATAACCAGATCGTCCGGAGTGAACAAAACCACTCCCGGCCACCCCAGCGGTTGACCGTGTGTTTGAACACCGTTAACCTCTATGATTTTTTTTCCCGGTTTTAATAATATGCGTACTTCTATCTGGCGGCTGTTTGTTTCCAGCAAACTGTTCACGCTGGAAAAATTGTTTTCCCAGCGTATAATTTCAATTTCTCTCGGTGTCCGAAAAGACTTCCCTGTACAGGTAAAATAAATAGACTCAAGAATATTTGTTTTACCCTGGGCATTGGGACCATAGATAACGTTAAAAAACTGATCTGTTTCCAGATCCAGTTGCTCATAGTTTCTAAAATTGGTTAATGACAACCTCTTCAGATACAAAACTAGCACTCCCCGTCTGGACAAAAAACAAAATATTCAGTTTCTTCAAATTGTATTATATCTCCCTCCCGGAGCAATCTTCCCCTTCTTGTTTCAATCTCACCATTTACTTTAACTTCGCCAGTCATGATCAAGATCTTGCTTTGACCGCCTGTTGCTGATATCTTCGACCACTTTAAAAATCGGTCCAGTCTTATTTCACCTTTCACCGGCACTTTAACCAATCTGTCTGTTGCTGCGAACCGCTGCATACGGCCAACTCCTGTACAGTAAAAAATTACTCATCGCGCAAACGTACCGGCAGTAAAAGGGAAAGATACTCTATGTCTGAAACCGGTCTTAAAATTCCTGGGCTTAAGGGTCCGGTAAATTCTATATTTACATCCTCACTACCGATCATTTTAAGCGCATCGCTCAAGTATCTGGCATTGAAGGCAAACTGAAGCGGTTCACCTTCCTGGTAGATAGAAATTTCTTCCCGCACGCGTCCAGCCTCTGTATTAACAGAAACCACCAGGATGTTGTCACTGATTTTCAGCCTTATAATAGGCGAGCCGTCTCTGGTCAGAAGGGCCGCCCTTTCAGTAGACTCCGCCAACTCTCTTGTTGACACCCTTATCCGCGAAATATATTCGCCCGGAATAACCTGACGGTAATTGGGAAATTGACCGCCGATCAGGCGAGATATCAGGCATACGTCACCATTATTAAAAAGCACTTGATTTTCAGTAACTGTAATTTCTATATTTTGTTCGCCTGAGCCGATGATTTTGACT
>JBAZQW010000273.1:0-2730 GCA_041645005.1 Desulfotomaculaceae bacterium
GCCTGAGCATACCATCACCTGGGTTAAGCCCAACCCGTTACGATGACCCAGCCGTTGTTTGACCAAAGGAAGATATTTCTCTTTTATAGCCTTGAGATCTTCAGTGTTTAGTACTTTCAATTTTTTTCACCTTTCCGGTACTTTTGAATTATTTTTGTGATTTCACCGGCACTGGTTTTTCCGTGTACATTCCCATCGGCAACCAGGACAGGCGCCAGCCCGCAGGCACCTATACAGCGAGTGCTTTTCAGAGTGAAAAGACGATCTTCTGTGGTCTCACCTTCATCCACTTTAAACTGTTCCTTTAAAGTATCCATCAATTCCTGGGCACCCTTGACGTAGCAGGCTGTGCCCATACAAAGATTAAAAGTGTGTTCGCCTTTTGGCTCAGTGGAGAAAAGCGAATAAAAGGTAACGACACCGTTGACCTCACTGACCGGGTTCTCTGTCTTTTCAGCAATATAAGACTGGACTTCCTCTGAAAGGCAGCCGAATATATCCTGTGCCTTTTGCAGGATGCGGATCAACTGCCCGGGCTCTTTTGAATAACGGCTGATCACCTGGTCCAGTTCTTTATATTGATTGATTTTTTCATTTTCTTCTCTAAATTCAACCTGCTGCTCGACTGCCTCCGGGTGCGCGGTTTCCCTCATATTTTCCTTAACCTGTATTTCCTGTTCCATCTGCAACATCTCCTGGTGTGATCTTGTTTAATATTGTTTATCTTTGAGCGTCTTTTATGCCGGAAAATAAAAAAACCTGCCGGAAGGCAGAATTTATCAATTATTTCTGAAACTACTTTATAAAAAACGTGGTTTCCAGATAAAAGTGAGCAGATAAAAAAGAGCTGCGATTAAGACGATAGTCGCACCTGTAGCTGTGGCCAGGTAATATGACATAAGCAGACCCGCTATACCTGAGACAATGGTAATTAATACAGCAACCACATGGTACTGCCTGATATTCTTGGTAATATTGCGCGCAGCCGCGGCCGGAAGGATCAAAAAGGAATTAATGATTAAAATACCTACCCATTGAATGGAAATTGTAACTATAACAGCGGCAGCCACACAAAAAAGTATTTCTATTAAATGGACGGGAATACCCCTGCTGCGTGCCAAAGACATGTTGACGCTAACCAGCAGAAACCTATTGAACATGAATCCCCACAGGAGTATTACACCGCCAAAGGCAATTGCTAATATCAATAGTTCTTTAGGGGTTATGCTCAGGATGTCACCGATTAGAAAACGGGAATATTTAGCGAATCCTCCTCCCCGGGAGAGGATCACAATGCCCAGCGCCACCATGGCAGCGGATACAGACCCGATAATAGTATCTGTTGAAGCGGTTGTTAAGAACTTTAAGGAGGAAATTATTAAGGCTAATACTATGGAGAATATGACCATTATCCACAAAGGGTCGCCAAAGCCCAGGAGCACCCCAATGGCTATACCTGTCAGGGCGGAATGGCCGATTGTGTCTGAATAGAAGGCCATGTTATTGTTTACTATCATCGTGCCAACGATGGCGAACATCGGCCCGACCAGCAGGACTGCCATCAGCGCATTTTTCATAAATATGTGCTGGGCCCAGGCAAAGGGGAAAAGGTGGTCAACTAATGAATACCAGATTTCCATCAGGCGATAGCACCTCCGCTGTTTTTTGCGTATGTTTGTTTTCCGCCTGTGCTATCAATATAAAACGGGCCGTATGCCAGGTTAATCTGTCCATTGGAAAATATATCTTCCGGTGTCCCGTCGCAGATCACTGTCTTGTTTATCAGCACGACCCTTTCCGCATATTGTGAAACAAGCGCCAGGTCATGGGAAACTAGTATGATGGACAGGTCATAATTACGGCGTAAATCAGAAACCATATCATAAAACATTTCTCTGCCTTGCACGTCTATGCCTGAAACCGGTTCGTCCATCAACAGCAGGTCAGGTTTTGGCTCAAGGGCCAGCGCAAGAAGAACCCGCTGCAGTTCCCCTCCGGAAAGATCGCCCAGACGCCGTTTCAGCAAATGATCCGCCCGTACGCGAAGTAAACTTGCCTCGGTACGCTCCTGCAAGCGGCGGGAATGACCAAGACAAACAGGCCAGGAAGACAAGGCGGCTGAGAAGAGATCGAGGACGCTTACCGGAGCGCCTGCATCAAAGTCAATCTTCTGTGGGACATAACCGACTATGGGTTTCCTGGCCTGACAATTACTGGCGTCAAGAAATCTTAACCAACCTGTGTGAGAAATTTCGCCCAGGATAGCTTTTAATAAAGTTGTTTTCCCCGCACCGTTGGGACCGATCACAGCCATCAGTTCACCACAATGAATGTGCAGATTTATATCCCGCAGGATTTCGGTTCTGCCGATTTTAACCCCAAAGTCTTCCAACCGGGTGCAGCACAAACCGCAGGCTTTTGTTTGTTGTTTTTGAATCGCGTTGGCACAAGGCATTTTAATGTTCTCTTCCCTTATTTAATTAGTTGATAATCATTAGCGTGATAGTTATTTTGCCATTAAGCTTCATTTGGGTTTATTATATTATCCTGAGTTATGCAATCAGGACAATATCCGTATATTTCAAAGGCATGTCCCACGATCTGGTAGCCTTTTTCCCTCAGTACGCCCATGTGTCTATCCAGGATGCAGTTGTCCAAACAGACCGCCTCTCCGCAACCGAGGCAAATCAGGTGGTGGTGATGGTTTTTCATAATCTCAAACCTGCTGGT
>JBAZQW010000274.1:0-2729 GCA_041645005.1 Desulfotomaculaceae bacterium
CGGGTGGAAGAAGGGCTTCTTTGTCTGTGCCGGGGTCACTGGACAGTATCTTAAAAGACGTGTACCCGCAATATGGGAGCTCATACATCTTATAATCTGTGATCAGGGATAACTTGGGCGGGTTCTCTTTCAGTTCGCTTAAAAAACTGGCTAAATTCCGCTCTTCTCCTTCAGCCTCGATGATCACACCACCTGAGGAGTTTAAAACACTGCCGTTAATTTTCCAAAGCCGCGCCAAATTGTAAACGAAGGGGCGGAAACCCACCCCCTGGACAACACCTTTTATGACTATATGGTATCGGGTAGTCCGTGTCATTACCGCCAACCCCCACGCAACTAACAATTGATTGTAATGATTATAACGTTAGATAAGTGAAAAAAAGATAAAAACAATTTGACAGGATTAACAGGATTTTAAAAGATTAACATGATTAAAAAAATTACTTTTTAATATAAAATTTTTTGTTACAAAACTTTTACAAGACAACCTTAAGGGGTGTTAATGGGTAAAGAAATAATCATAAAAAGTCTTTATTTTATAAAATCCTGTAAATCCTTTTAATCCTGTAAATTTTGTCAATTTGTTTTATTGACAAAAGTCATACAAGGCAACCTTAAAGGGTGTTACTGAGTAATTATTCTAGAGCTGATTATTTGATCCAGCTGCCTGGCAAAGTTTGTTTTTAGAAGTTTTTCCGGACTGCCCAGGGCATCTTCCAGATCATGATCAAAATCAATAGAGCCAAGAAAGGGGACCTGCAGGTTGCGCAGATCTTCCACAGCGGCTGAACGCTCTCTTGTTTTCATGTTTTCCAGTATGCCTATGACAGGGATATCCAGTTCTTTTAATACCTTTAGCTCCCGCTTCAAAACTTCATGAGCCACCCTGGACGGAGTGGTAACAAGGAGAAACTCGACCCTTTTAATCAAGCGGATTACATCCAGCACCGGATCACCGGTACCCGGGGGCATGTCTATGATCAGGTAGTCCAGTTCCTCCCAGCAAGTTATGGCCAATATTTCTATGATCGCGTTGGAAATCTCATTACCCCGCAGCGGGGAAGGACGATTACCGGTGTAATAAATGATTGACATGAAACTGATGCCGCTAAAATCCGGAGGTAAAATACCTTTTTCCTCTACCGGGTAAATACCTTCAGTCCCGAGTATAACGTGGGTCGAAGGGCCGCAAAAATCCAGGTCAAGCAAACCTGTCCGGTGGTTATGCTTGGACAAGCATAACGCCAGGCTGGCAGCTGTTTGACTTTTGCCGATGCCGCCTTTACCTCCTGAGACCGCTATGATATTTTTCACACGCTGGAATCGCTTATTAATAATAGTCAGTCTGGGGTCCATCATTTTTCACCTTCTATATAGTCTATCCAAACTCCGCGCCCGCTCGTTATTTCAAAATCAGGGCTGCCGCAGCGGGGACACCTGACATAGACGTGGGCAACTTCCGGAACAAAGTGGATGGCTTCGGATTCTTCCTCTGGCAACTCTTTCAGGGAGTCGCTGTAGTACCAGTTTTCTCCACAAACTTTGCAGTTCAAAATACTTTTATCGATCTCAAGGTTGATCTTATCCATACCAAAGGTGTCGCTATACTGCTCTAATATGCTTTCCAGGGCGAAACTGAACACGTCCAGCTCTATCTGCTGCAGTTCGCCCACCATAACCTTTACCCGCACAATTTCTTTGAGTTTTTCTTTTTCAGCTTCTTTAAGCACTGTTTCAACAACTGATTCCGCTAGAGCCCACTCATGCATATAACACATCTCCAAAAATTGTTTTTACGTCTACTCAGAATAATATGACGTTAGAGTGCGAATAATTCGACAGCGGAAAGGGGACACACCTCTATTTTGAGTCTGTCTTTGGGGTTGAGGAATGTCCCCATATATCTGGTCGAAACCAAGAATTAGGGGGGAATATCATATTCCCCCCTAAACAACACTTTAAAACATTTTAAACTTATCCGTTAAACCTTGTCGATCAATTCTCTTTTCTTAAGCGTGGAAACCAGTTCCAACGGAGTGACCAGTGCCGTGCGTGTGTTCTTCCTTGGCCAGGATCGGGAAGTTCTCAACAGCAAAGCAGTAAAACAGGACCAGGCCGCTCCACATGCCGATGGTAATCAGCCATTCCCAGATGCTGGGGAAATAGCTGCCGCCAATGGACCCGGCCATGCCGGTGAACACTACGTTCATCCGGTTGAAAATGACACCGGCAACCACCAGGATGGACGCTGTAAGCACCCCGCCCAGCTTATTGCGGACGGACGAGGACATGTACATGATGATCGGCAGGATGATAAACACGATCATCTCGATCAGGAACATGTTGCTCTCAAATGAGCCGTTGAAGGCCATTCCAAGTACGCCCCGGTAAACCAGGTCGATAATTTTTACGATGAGATAAATGATCAGCATCACCAGGGTGACTTTCGTCAGGCTGGCAAACACAGGTGTTTCCGGTTCCCTGCCGTAAGCCCTGGCAGCCAGGTACCCTTCAACGGTGACCATGGCCGGCCCCAGGAAAAAGGCTGACCAGACAAAGAAGAAAGGAATGAGCATTGACCACCACAGCGGGTACAGCCTGTCAATGGCAACGATATAGAGTGAGCCGAGTGATGACTGGTGCAGGGATGGCAGGATGATACCGACGATCAGCAGCGGCGTCATCATGTATCCTAAAATCTTTTTGAGTTTAGGGAAGTGCACTTTTTC
>JBAZQW010000020.1:0-16401 GCA_041645005.1 Desulfotomaculaceae bacterium
ATGTCTGTTTGCCAGGCCCGCGCGGGAGCTGCTGCCCTCCGGGGTGGCCTGCCCGCAGTGCGGCTGCCTGGAGTTTACCAAGGAGACGGATATCATGGATGTCTGGTTTGACTCTGGCACCAGTCACTTTGGGGTGCTGGATGAAAAATCAGTCTGGCCGGACCTGTGCTGGCCGGCTGATCTCTACCTGGAAGGCAGCGATCAGCACCGGGGCTGGTTCAACTCATCTTTGTCCACTTCCGTGGCTGTCACCGGGCAGGCGCCCTACAGGGCGGTGCTTACACACGGTTTTGTGGTGGATGAACAGGGCCGCAAACAATCTAAATCGCTGGGTAACGTGGTTGACCCCGCCAAAGTGATCAAACAGTTAGGGGCGGATATCCTGCGACTGTGGGTGAGTTCCGCGGACTACCGGAGCGACCTGGCGGCCTCGCCCAGTATTTTGAAACAGGTTACTGAAGCTTACCGCAAGATCAGGAATACCTGCCGTTTCCTGCTGGGCAACCTGTACGACTTTGACCCGGCCAGGCACAGGGTACGCCGTGAAGAAATGCTTGAAATAGACCGCTGGGCGCAGGCCAGGCTGCAGAAACTGGTTCAGAAAACGACCAGCGCTTACTTTGATTACGAATATCATGTGGTTTACCACGCCATCCATGATTTTTGCACCATTGATATGAGCGCTCTCTACCTGGACATAATAAAAGACCGGCTTTATACCATGCCCGCCGCCTCAATAGAACGCAGGGCCGCCCAGACGGTCATGTATGACGTGCTGTCTGTGCTGGTCCGCCTGCTGACTCCTGTGCTGGCCTTTACCGCCGAGGAAATATGGCGGCACATACCTGGCGATAAAAGTGGCCTGGTCAGCGTCCAACTGGCCGAAATGCCTGAGGTTATAGAGGACTATCTGGATGTGGAACTGGAACAGAAATGGGAGCGCCTGCTGGCTGTACGCGGTGAAGTAACCAAAGCCCTGGAAGAGGCGCGGCGGGACAAGTTGATAGGCAACTCCCTGGAGGCCGTGGTTGATCTTTATGCCGGCAAAGACCTGTATGCTTTCCTGGGACCCATCTCAGACAGTCTGTCCACATTATTTATAGTTTCAGATGTGTCTCTGGCGCCACTGGGGAGCAAGCCGGAAAGCGCCAGGAAAATTGAATCCATACCGGAACTGGCGGTCGCGGTGCGGCCGGCCGTGACCGGTAAATGTGAACGGTGCTGGACGTATCACGAGGGTGTCGGTGCTGACGCCGCTCATCCAACCCTCTGCCCCAGGTGTGCCGGAGTGATTAAATCTAACTTTTAAGAGGATTTACCAAATGCTGCGCAGAAAATAATATAATACGTCATGGCAGTAAGTGAGAAAGGTGGCCGTAAGATATGGATATTAAAATACTGGGTTCTGGCTGCCGGAGATGCAAAACTCTGGCTAAAGATGTTGAGGATGTTGTAAACGGTATTGACCTGGACATCAGGGTTGAAAAGGTGGAGAAAATGGAGGAAATTCTAAAATACAACATACTTCGTACGCCAGGCCTGGTCATAGACGGCAAACTGATCTCCAGCGGGCGGGTTCCTTCTAAGAGTGAGATTAAAAAATGGATTCAGGAAAGAGCCGATAAATAAAATTTTGAACTATAGCTGCTGTTAATTCAGCAGCTTTTTTACACTCTCAGCTAATAAATATAAAGAAATGTTGTCGGCAGGGAATTCAAGCAGGCTCTTTTGGCAAAACTTTCATGTAAGGGGAGTTTATTAAGATCTAGGAAGGCAAAGTATGGTAAAATTAACTACGGTGATGTTATGTTTTTCATTGTAATTTTGGTCACATTTATAATAGACCAGGCCTCCAAAGCCGCGGTGCAATCCTTAATGTTCCAGGGAGAATCGATTCCGGTCGCTCCCCCGTTTTTTCATCTGACCTATATTATGAATCCGGGGGCTGCCTTTGGGCTGCTGGCTTATCAAACGCCCCTGTTCATAACTGTAAGTGTCTTGCTGGCGATCGGGGTGCTGGTAGTTTACCGAAAAATACCTCCTGAAAAGATGCTGATAAGATACGGTTTAGGTTTTATTTTAGGCGGGGCGCTTGGCAACCTGGCGGATCGACTGCGCTACGGCAGAGTTGTGGATTTCCTGGATTTCCGCGTGTGGCCGGTCTTTAATCTGGCTGACGCGGCGATTTTCACAGGCGCTTGCCTTTTGGTCTGGGAACTGCTGAAAGACAGTAGTTGGAAAAGTGAAAAGGATAGTGTGGATTAAATGGGTCCGGTAAATTATTATGAAGCGGGTGAAACGGACACCGGCAAGAGGATCGACGTATTCCTCACCGCTGAAGCCGAAGTTTTAACCCGTTCGCATATTCAGAAACTGATAGACGGTGGGCTGGCCCAAGTTAACGGGGAGAAAGTCCGGGCGAGCTACAAGGTGAAACAGGGGGACCTGGTGAGACTGGAGATCCCCGCGCCGGAAGGACTGGAATTAAAACCGGAAGCGATACCACTTGATATATACTTTGAGGACAGCGATGTTGTTGTCATAAACAAACCAAGGGGGATGGTTGTTCACCCTGCCGCCGGCAATTACTCCGGTACGCTGGTAAACGCGCTTCTTTTTCACTGCCGGGATCTTTCGGGGATTAACGGCGTAACGCGCCCCGGTATTGTGCACAGGCTGGATAAAGACACTTCCGGGCTCATTATGGTTGCAAAAAACGACTTTGCCCACTTAAGCCTGGCCCAACAACTGAAGGACAGGCTGATCACCCGCCGCTACCTGGCGCTTGTACACGGTCAGGTCAGGGAAGAAGCAGGGGTTATAGACGCTCCAATAGGCCGTGACCCGGGCAACAGGCAGAAAATGGCCGTGGTCCAAAAAAACGCAAAAAACGCGGTTACCAGATATAAAGTGCTTCAGAGATACAACAACTACACCTTTCTTGAATTAAAGCTTGAAACCGGCCGTACTCACCAGATCAGGGTACACCTGTATTTTATCGGCCACCCGGTGGTAGGTGACCCGAAATATGGCCCCGCCAGGCCGCATTTTGGTCTGACAGGGCAATTTCTACATGCTGCGGCGCTTGGCTTCAAGCACCCCCGTACCGGCGCTTACCTTGAATTCGAGGCGCCCCTGCCAGCGGACCTTGCGGCAATTATAAAAAAACTAGCGCCTTAAAAACTTAACCAGGGGCATCAGCAGGGCCGCTATGCCTGCCGCCATCAACGGGCCGACAGGCACACCGTGTAAAAAGACAATGCCCAATATGGAACCGAGAACCATGCCAAATATTATCTCCGGATCCACTTTGAGCAGGTTCAGGCCACGGGCGTTTAAGTGGGTTGCCGCAGCTCCACCCGCGACGGCCAGGATGCCGGGCAGCGAGACAGTGTTATAGATTATTTCTTTTACTGACACCATCCCGTTAGCCAGCGGGACCAGGATGGAAAGCATCAGGAATAACAACCCCAGCTCGAGACCGCGTTTTTCCAGCAGGGGAAACAACATCTGCAGATTGGTGAATTTTATAACTAACAGTACGCAGGCGGCTGTGGAGATAAGGTTTGAATGGGCGACTATCCCCACCAGCAGCAGCGCCACCAGTAAATTTACCCCGGCACGGATTCTTCCCCCGTCATTTAAGCAATAAGTGATTAAATATATGTTTTTCTAATGGCTGTTATTACCAATCTTTTTCACTCAAACTGCAGGCGCAGGGTGTCTCCCCGCAATCCAACCCGCAGCGCTTCCAGCGCGAGCGCCTCATTAGAAGGGATGTTGCCAAGGTTAACATTCGGACCAAACTGGGTTATGAGTTCCTGCTGCTGCTGCTTTAAAGGCGCTTCCCAGATCAGCAGGTTAGTGTCGCCCACCGCTTCCAGGATATGTTCCATCTCATCCGCGATAAACCGGCCTTTCCCGTCATAAAAACCGGCATCCTTGCCTGATTCCCTTCCTTCAATAATTACCCTGAAGGCGCCGCTGTCAAGATCCTGCCTGATCTGTCCGGCATAATGCTCCATCCGGACCTTGTCCCGCAGGTTTTTTTTGCCCACTTCAGTCAGAACCAGGAGGCCCGCGTCCAGGGCCATAGCTATAGCGCGCTCTCTCACCTCCGGACTAACATTTACCGTGCCGTCGGAAACCTCAATGGCCGGATATCCCAACTTGCCGACCATACTGATGTATTCTTTCAATTTGTTTTGGGAAATGGCAATTTCCATAAATGTGCCGCCCGGGTAGATCATTACCCCGTAACTATTGGCCAGGTTGATTTTTTGGGCCAGGATGTCCCGGGTGTACAGCGCTGATGTACCGAAGCCGAGTTTTATAAAGTCAATATAATTTGCGGCAACCTCAAATAAGTCTTTCGTTTCATTTAAACCCAGGCCTTTGTCTATAACCATGGTCAAGCCCTCTGTTCTTGGTTTACTGGTCCTGCCCCTGATAGGGAATGAAATTATTCTCCGCCAATGGTTATCAGCCGCCAGTTCATTCATCGAGTCGCCTCTTTTCCGGCGCCAGGCCAGGGTTGCAGGCCGCATGGCGCCACTGGATTTTTTTTAGCGTATTCAGCCAAAATCAAAATGGTACCAGGCGGGCAGGGATAATCTGTAAGTCATTTATTAAGTGAACGCGGCATAAGAAGTTTTAAAATAAAGACAGGCATGGGAGGAGTCATCGTGTTTCAGGCAGGTGATAAAATAGTTTTGGGCATGGCCGGGATCAGGTTTTTATCCGCCGCCATTGAATTCTCTGCCGCGTTTTTAATGCTTTTGTTCGGCAGGGTTGAAACCGCCTTTAAAATCAACGCCTTGCTGGCAATAGTGGGACCAACAGTTCTGCTCACAGTTACAAGTCTGGGTCTGATCGGCCTGGCCGGCAAGAGCTCACCGCTGGGTATGGTGATAATTGTAGGCGGGGTTGTTTTAATATTTGTAGGAATTAATAAACTTTAGGTGAAAAAGCAGGAAAGTTTTAAGCTGTCCATTTAACCTGGTTGAGATATTGCAAGCGCTGTCAAAGAAAAACGTCACTTTCGGGATCAAGCACAGTGAAATCCAGGCCATTTATGCAAAGCCGAAAAATGGGAATTACCTGATTGCGGAGGGTGAAGCGCCGGGAGAAACGACCAATGATCGCATTGACTTAAAATTTCCTACCGGGCCTGAGGGACTGAAGATAGATACAACAGGTGACAAGGTGAATTTCAGGGATTTCGGTGAGATTACCTCTGTTGATGCCGGTAATTTGTTGGCGGAAAGACATCCTGGCGTACAGGGCAAACAGGGCAGGAAAGTAAACGGGGAAATAATAATACAACCGAAGCCTGTGGTTTACGAACTCACAGGCGGGAAGGGAGTGGAAGTCTCTCCTGACGGCAATAAGGTTGTTGCCCTTATAGGCGGGCGGCCTATAACAAAAAAGCTGGGGAAAAGCTGCTTTATTGACGTGGACCCTGTTTTGCACAAAAAAGGCGATATTGATATCCAATCTGGCAACTTACGCTTTAAAGGCGATGTGGTTGTCCATGGCAATGTCTGTGAGGGAATGACCCTTTAGGTTGCTGGAAAAGTCAACATTATGGGCATGATCTTTAGCGCCCAGATAGCCGCCCAGGGGGATATCACCGCAGTTCAGAATATTACCGGTGGAAATCTTGTCGCCGGAGGGAACAACAGCTTTTTTAAAGCGTTCAGCAAACTTCTCGAAGCCCTGTATAATGATTTTTCCGAGCTGACCAGGGTAGTATCTGATCTTGCCGAGCAGGCTAATAAAAAGAATGTGAAAACCGGTCAACTGGTCCAGCTTCTAATAGATAAGAAATATGCCAGGATCCCTGGTTTAATAAATGAAATAATCAAACTCACTGGAAATAACACTTTTGTCCTTCCCAGGGAAATGGTAGATCTGGTAAGTATGATGGAGAAAAAGCTGAGCGGTTTGAACGTTCTTAAGATAGAAACTTTTGAGGAACTAAACAAGGTTCTTCTTGAAATGAAGGAAGTCCAGAGAATAATTGAAAATATGGCCAAGAACAAGGCCAATATCACTTTCAGCTACTCAGTCAACAGTAAAATAGAGTCATCGGGCGATGTCAAGGTAGAGGGGGGCGGCTGCATCAACACCATCATCAACGCGGGGGGTAACGTAAACATAAAGGGAGTGTTCCGTGGTGGTGAGGTTAACGCCTGCGGTGATATCATCCTGAACGAAGCCGGTTCGGAAATGGGAGCAAGGACTTTGATAAAAACTGAAGGCGGCCGGAAGGTATATAGCAGGAAAGCTTTCGAAGGTGTCCGGGTTCAGGTGGGAGATCGCTTGGCCAGCATTACCTCTACCCAGGCCAATATAAAGGCGGAACTTGACGAAGCGGGTGCCCTGATGATTTACCACGCAGGCAAAAATATATAGCTTGTTTTTTAGGCATATTTTATTGACACATCAGTTTATTTCCAGTAAACTATACGAGAACAAATTACCTTGAAATCGGTTCTGTGAGACCGGTAAGGATTCATAGGTGCGGTTATTTTTTAGGCCAACTATGCCTGCTTACTGGTATTATGTAAGCAGGCATTTTTACGACTGTCGAAAAAACTTCATCTGCTTCGTTACGACTGCGGATTTGTCGCTACAACGTACGATCAGTACGCCTTCGCACAAATCCTTGCCGCGCCTTGCATCTAAAGCTTTTTGGACAGCCGTGGGGAATCATGGCTGCCTAAATTAGACGTCGGTCGTCAGACATCGGACGTCGGAATAGAAGACATTTGACAAAGTCAAATGTCACCAAGTCTGACTACTGACGTCTGACGACCGACGTCTGAATTGGAGGGTTCTTATGGTGAAGGAAAAAGCGCAGATCCTGGACAAAGAAGGCATCCGGCGCTCCCTGACCCGGATTGCCCACGAAATAATTGAGCGCAATAATGGCACTGATAATCTTACCCTGGTGGGCATTCGCCGGCGGGGGGTTCCCCTGGCTGAACGGCTGGCGGAGCGGATCAGGGATTTTGAAGGGCGCATGGTACCGGTAGGTACTTTAGATATAACCCTATACCGTGATGACCTGACCACGCTGGCCTATCAGCCGTTGGTGCGTTCCACCGAAATCCCCTTCCCGGTTTCAGGCAAGACTGTGGTTCTGGTTGATGATGTGATTTTTACAGGCAGGACGATCAGGGCAGCCCTGGACGCGCTGATTGACCTGGGCCGGCCCAGGGTGATTCAACTGGCGGTCCTGATCGACAGAGGCCACCGGGAGCTTCCTATCAGAGCTGATTACGTCGGTAAGAATGTGCCTACTTCCGGAAAAGAAGAGGTTTCAGTGCGTTTATTAGAAATTGACGGCGAGGAGAGGGTGGTCATCCTGGCCTAGCCAGACTAAAATAGGAATTATGGTCGCAGGGAAAAGACACGATAAATGGGATAAGGACCGGAAGAATTACTCAGGGTCACATGTCCCACGTCTCTCGTCCCACGGCCCAATTCGGATCCACCTTTAAATAGCGGTCCTGCGAGGCCGGAAAGGGGAGCGGGGAGATTCCCCTTTAAAGGCCTTTAGTCCGGTGCAAACCGGTTGGGGTCTTATTTTTATACCTGGAGGGAAAACAAATGGGTCTTAAGTGTAAAGATCTGGTCGGCCTCCACCATGTCACTGCGCAAGAGATTGAGCTGATCCTGGACACTGCGGCGCCGATGAAGGAAATTATTAAAAGAAACATAAAAAAAGTGCCTACCCTGCGGGGACGAACAGTGTTGACGGTTTTTTATGAGGCCAGCACCCGTACCAGGACCTCATTTGAACTGGCGGCAAAATATCTTAGCGCTGATACGGTGGGAATCGCGGCGGCAACAAGCAGCGTCAGCAAAGGGGAAAGCCTGAAGGACACAGCCCTTAATATCGCCGCCATGGGCGCAGATGTGATTGTGCTCAGGCATCCCATGGCCGGGGCGGCGGAACTGTTGGCGCGCACCCTGAATGTTTCGGTGATAAACGCCGGGGATGGCGCGCACGAGCATCCTACCCAGGCGCTGCTGGACCTTTTTACAGTAAGGGAAAAGAAAGGCAGGTTAGCCGGGCTGAAAGTGGCCATAGTAGGCGATATTCTGCACAGCCGGGTGGCCCGTTCGGATATCTGGGGCTATACCAAAATGGGCGCAGAAGTGTGTGTGGCCGGACCTGCTACATTGATACCACCCGGTATCGAAAAGATGGGGGTCAGGGTTTGCGCCAGCCTGGAGGAGGCGCTGGAGGGCGCCGATGTTATCAACATTTTGAGAATTCAACTTGAGAGGCAACAGCAGGGCTTGTTCCCAAGCCTGCGAGAGTACAGCAGAATTTTTGGCATAAACAGCGACAGGCTGAAGATGGCCGCGCCTGACGCCCTGGTTATGCATCCCGGCCCTATGAACAGGGGCGTGGAGATTTCACCTGAGGTCGCCTACGGGCTGCAGTCGGTGATCAACGAGCAAGTGACCAACGGGGTGGCGGTGCGTATGGCGCTGTTATACCTCTTGATTGGAGGGAGCGCTTAAAATGAGTCTTTTGATTAAGGGAGGGTCAGTGGTTGACCCGGTGGCCGGGGTTGTATCTGAAAAGGACATCCTGGTGGTTGACGGGAAAATAGCCGGCAGCGGTTTTAATTTGAAAAAAGCAGACGCAAGGGTTTTGGACGCTGCGGGCAAACTGGTTACCCCCGGCCTGATAGATATGCATGTACACCTCAGGGAGCCTGGCTTTGAAGCCAAAGAGACTATTTATACCGGTACCCGCGCCGCGGCCAGGGGCGGCTTTACCGCCGTTGCCTGCATGCCCAATACCAGGCCTGTTGCTGACAACGCGGCGATTATAACCTCTATAGTCAACAGAGCCGCGGCAGATGGAGCGGTACGTGTTTACCCTGTCGGCGCCATTACCGGCGGCAGCCTGGGGATGGAAATGGCTGAGATGGGTGATATGAAGGAATCAGGCGCGGTGGCATTCTCTGATGACGGTGTGCCCGTAATAAACCCGTGTTTGCTGCGTAGGGCCATGCAGTACGCCCGGATGCTGGATAGGGTAATCATATCGCACTGTGAGGATAAAAACCTCGCGGACGGCGGCTTTATGCACGAGGGCTATGTTTCTACCATACTTGGCCTGCAAGGAATACCGGCGGCGGCTGAAGAGGTGATGGTTGCCCGGGACATCCTACTGGCTGAAGAGACCGGCTGCCGGCTGCATATAGCTCACGTCAGCACGGCTGGTTCAGTCCGGCTGCTGCGGGAAGCCAAAAGCAGGGGAGTAAAAGTGACAGCCGAAGCTACGCCGCACCATTTTACCCTGACCGACCAGTCGGTAATTGGCTACGACACTTCCACCAAGGTAAACCCGCCTCTGCGAACGGCGGAAGATGTGGCAGAGATTAGAAAAGGACTGGCTGACGGGACCATAGATGTGATTGCCACCGACCACGCGCCGCACACAGCGGAGGAAAAAGATGTGGAGTATGAGCGGGCACCTTTTGGCATGGTGGGGCTGGAAACCGCGGTGGGCCTGGTTTGGACCGAACTGGTGGCCGGCGGGGTGCTTACGCCGGTGCAGGCAATAACCAAGATGACCTTAAACCCGGCCAAAGTCCTGGGACTGCCCAAGGGAACGCTGGAGGCCGGGGCGGATGCGGACATCACCATCATTGACCCGGCGGCCGTCTGGACGGTAGACCCGGCGCAGTTCGCCGGCAAGGGGCGGAACACCCCCTTTGCCGGGCGCGTTTTGCAAGGGCTGCCTTACGCGACCATAGTATGCGGCCAGCTGGTGATGCGCGAGGGGAAATTTTTTTCGGCCTAGTGTAATCAAAACCGCTTTATCAATGATGCTAAAGCAACCCCGGATTCAATCCGGCAAATTATCGGCACCGGACCTGCGCCCTTAAGCAGTATGGATACGTGTTGCATGCAATGGTCTGTCGATAAAACTTTTTTCATATATTTTCCAAATTAAGCGGAGGTGTGCTTATGCAGGCAATATTGGCTTTAGAGGACGGAGCCGTTTTTACCGGTGAAGCTTTCGGCGCAAAAGGAGAAAATTGGGGCGAGGTGGTTTTCAATACCGGGATGACCGGCTACCAGGAGGTGCTAACCGACCCTTCCTACTGCGGTCAGATTGTGGTGATGACCTACCCCCTGATCGGCAACTACGGGATCATGAAAGAAGACTTCGAGTCCAAGAAGTCATATGTACGCGGCTTTGTGGTGCGGGAGGAATGCAGGCAGCCCAGCAACTGGCGCCTTTCCGAGACCATAGACAGCTTTTTGAAAAAAGAAAACGTGATTGGCCTGGCTGGTATAGACACCCGTTCCCTGACCAGGCGCCTGCGCAGCCATGGTACCATGCGCGGTGTGCTGGGTACGGGCAATACGGACTCACGGGTTCTGGTAGAGCGGGCTAAAAACTGTCCTCAGCTAACCGGACAGGAACTTGTGCCTATTGTGGCGACAACCGAGATCTACACATTGCCTGGCACGGGTTACAGGGTGGTCCTGATGGACTTCGGAGCAAAGCTCAATATTATCCGCTGCTTGCAAGAAAGGAACTGCGAAGTGGTAGTGGTGCCGCCCACAACCACCGCCGGAGAAATTTTATCACTCAACCCGCAGGGGATTGTGCTGTCTAACGGACCAGGTGATCCCACTGACGTGCCTTATGCGATTAAAACGCTGCAGGAACTGATAGGCAAAAAGCCTGTGCTGGGAATTTGCCTGGGGCACCAGATCCTGGGCCTGGCTTTAGGTGCGCGGACATACAAGTTGAAATTCGGGCACCGGGGGGCCAACCACCCGGTCAAAGACCTGGTAACCGGTCGTGTGTATATTTCCTCTCACAACCACGGTTTCTCAGTTGATGAAGAATCAATGAAAGGGCTGGACATCTATGTATCCCACCGCAATCTCAACGATGGCACCGTAGAAGGAATAAAGCATAAATTCCTGCCTGTTTTTTCTGTCCAGTATCACCCCGAGGCTTCACCGGGGCCTATGGACTCGGAATACATCTTTGACGAGTTTCTGGAAAAGATGGCCGGGGAGGGGAGGTAGCATGCCGCTAAGGAAAGATATAAAAAAAGTAATGGTAATCGGCTCCGGACCAATCATTATCGGGCAGGCGGCCGAGTTTGACTACGCCGGGACCCAGGCCTGCCGCTCACTGCGCGAAGAAGGGCTGGAGGTTGTCCTGATCAATTCCAACCCGGCCACGATCATGACAGACACCAATATGGCTGACCGCGTCTATATAGAGCCTCTTACACTGGAATTTGTCTCCAGAGTCATCAGACAGGAAAAACCTGACGGGCTGCTGCCCACCCTGGGCGGGCAGGTGGGCTTAAATTTGGCCCTGCAGTTGGCCCAATCCGGTGTGCTCGAAGAGGAGGGGGTAGTACTGTTGGGCACTCCCCTGGAGGCTATCAAAAGGGCGGAGGACAGGGAAGCCTTCAAAGAAATGATGCAGTCTATCGATGAGCCCATTCCTGAAAGCGTTATAGTTTCCACTCTGGAAGATGCCGAGGCCTTTGCCGCTGAAATCGGCCTGCCCCTGATTGTCCGCCCCGCTTACACGCTCGGCGGAACCGGTGGAGGTATCGCTTACAGCATGGAAGATTTTCGGACTACAGTGATCAGAGGCCTGAAACACAGCATTATCAACCAGGCGCTCATTGAACAGTGCGTGGTAGGCTGGAAGGAGATCGAGTACGAGGTGATGCGGGACGGGGCGAATAACTGCATCACTGTCTGTAATATGGAGAATATCGACCCTATGGGTATCCATACCGGAGACAGCATTGTGGTAGCGCCTTCGCAAACCCTGTCCGACAAGGAATACCAGCTTCTAAGGACCGCCTCCCTGAAGATTATCCGCGCTCTGGGAATTGAGGGCGGCTGCAATGTGCAATTTGCCCTGGATCCAAACAGCTTCCATTATTACGTCATAGAAGTCAACCCCAGAGTTTCCCGGTCATCAGCCCTGGCTTCCAAAGCCACCGGCTATCCCATCGCCAAGGTGGCCGCGAAAATAGCCATGGGCTTGACCCTTGACGAAATTGAAAACACCGTCACCGGGAAGACTTACGCCTGCTTCGAGCCTGCCCTGGACTATGTGGTGCTCAAGTACCCCCGCTGGCCGTTTGATAAATTTGCCCAGGGAGACCGTGTCCTCGGCACTCAGATGAAGGCGACCGGGGAGGTCATGGCAATTAACCGTACTTTCGAAGGGGCTTTGCTCAAGGCTGTCCGCTCCCTGGAAATCGGCATTGACCACCTGTTCCTGCCCGGAGCTGAGGAGTTGAGCCGGGAGAAGCTTGAAGAGAGGCTGCGCCGGGCGGATGACGAAAGGCTTTTCCTGGTAGCCGAGGCACTACGTCGGGGGATCACCTGCGAGCGGTTGCATGAGATTACTAAAATTGACCTGTTTTTCCTTAATAAGATCCGGAACATCCTCCTTCTTGAAGAAAAAATTCATTCCGCTGTTGAAAAGGAAGACATCATTCCTGAACTCATAGATAAAGCAAAAAAAATGGGTTTCTCCGACACCTATCTGTCCAAGTTGACCGGTATGTCCGCAGTGGAGGTCCGTTCATATAGAATGGAAAACGGGATCATACCAACCTTTAAGATGGTTGACACCTGCGCAGCGGAATTTGAGGCGGTGACACCATACTATTATTCCACGTATGACCAGGAAGATGAGGTAAAACCCACTTCCCGGCGCAAGGTGATGGTTTTAGGTTCCGGGCCAATCCGCATTGGACAGGGTATAGAGTTCGACTATTGCTCTGTTCATTCGGTCTGGGCACTGCGGGAAGAAGGGTTCGAGGCCATCATTGTCAATAACAACCCGGAGACGGTCAGCACTGATTTTGACACGGCCGATAGACTTTACTTCGAGCCGCTTGTTGCAGAAAACGTTTTAAATATTCTGGACAGGGAAAGACCAGAAGGCGTTATTGTCCAGTTCGGCGGCCAAACAGCTATAAATCTGGCCAAGCCGCTGGAGGAAGCGGGAATTAAAATTCTGGGCACTTCAGTGGAAGACATAGACAGGGCGGAGGACCGGGAAAGGTTTGATCGCCTGCTGATCGAGTTGGGCATCCCCAAGCCGCCCGGTAGAACCGCGTTTTCAGTGGAAGAAGCGGTCAAAATCGCTTCTGAGATAGATTTCCCGGTGGTGGTTCGCCCTTCCTATGTCCTTGGCGGGCGTGCCATGGAGATAGTATATAACAACGACGAACTTCTGAATTATATGGCCACAGCGGTTAAAGTGACTCCGGAGTACCCGGTGCTGGTGGATAAATACCTCTTCGGCAATGAACTGGAGGTAGACGCCATTTCCGACGGTGCGGATATTCTAATTCCGGGGATTATGGAGCATATTGAGAGGGCCGGGGTGCACTCCGGAGACAGTATCGCTGTCTACCCGCCCCAGTCTTTAAGCCGGGAAACTAAAGAACTTGTGGTTGAATATACCCTCAGGCTGGCCAGGGCGCTAAACGTCAAGGGACTGATCAATATCCAGTACGTCCTTCATGAAGACCGCATCTACGTTCTTGAGGTTAATCCCCGGTCAAGCCGGACAGTGCCGTATTTAAGCAAAATTACAGGCATCCCCATGGTCAACCTGGCGACCAAGCTGGTTATGGGCAAAACACTGAAAGAATTAGGCTACAGCAGCGGGCTTTACCCGGAGAGCAATTTTATCGGGGTAAAAGCGCCTGTCTTTTCTTTCGCGAAACTGCTTCAGGTGGACATCTCCCTGGGGCCGGAAATGAAGTCGACCGGTGAGGTTATGGGTGTGGACAAGGACTTTAAAGTGGCTCTTTACAAAGCCATGGTGGCGGCCGGCTACATGTTTACGAAAACAGGGACCGTACTGGCCACTATTGCCGACCGGGACAAAAAAGAAGCCATGCCGATTATCAAGGGTCTGGCTGAGTTGGGATATAAAATCTTCGCTACTTCGGGCACAGCCGCGGCTCTGAAGGAAGCCGGCCTTGAAGTGGAAGCAGTTAAAAAGGTACATGAAGGCTCATCACATATTGTGGACCTGATCCGGGCCAATAAGATTAACCTGGTTATAAACACCCTGACCAGGGGCAAGGCCCCGGAACGGGACGGCTTTCAAATACGCAGGGCTGCTGTGGAGTATGGTGTGCCGTGCCTGACCTCCCTGGACACCATCAGGGCGATCGTGAATGTGCTGGCTGAAAACAGGGAAAAGGAAGACTACAACCTGATCCCACTGCAGGAGTATCTTGGATAATGGGACTTGGGTATTTCTCTTGGGTCTTTTGAGTGAGACAAGGGGACGGTTCTCCTGTCTCATTTGCCAAATAGCGCAGGCTTTAAGGAATAAGTCGCAGGAACGCGTGAAAGTCACGTGGTCCAAAGACACAAAAGTAATGCAGAATATACCTACTGCCTACGACCTACGCCCTACGACTAAAAATGTAGGTTCGAATTTATTCGAACAGAATGCCCGGATGAATCGGGACGCACGAAAATTTGACGTCCGATGTCTGACAACCGATGGCCGAAACGGCAGCTAATTTATTTGCACAATGGCTGACTGCGTTTAGACTGGTGTTTAAAGAGGAACGAATGTCCGGATGTATCCGGACCTACAGAGGACAGGTAACAACATTGACAGCGGAAAGGGGACACACCTCCGTCAGAGGAATGGGGACACACCTCCTCTGGAGGAATGTCCCCGATGGAATGTCCTTCGCGGAATGTTCACGATGAAATGAACATGACCTATAAGCGTTGTGAATTTTACGACCCAAAAGAAATACATGCAAGCCCACGTCTCAAAAAGGAGGTTTTAAGGGTTGTCGCTGATTACAAACGCTGAAGTTATTAAACAGGATAAAGTCTTGCGGGGGCATTTCCGGTTGACCTTAGCCGCTCCTGAAGTGGCTGTCGCTGCACGGCCAGGCCAGTTTTTACACGTGAGCTGCGGCAAAACCTATGATCCTCTTTTGCGCAGGCCTGTCAGCATTCACGCGGTGGACCGGCAAAAAGGAGAGGTAAGCCTGCTGTACCGGGTTGCGGGCAGGGGGACAACCTTACTGTCGGGACAAAAAGAGGGGGATTCAATCAGTATTCTTGGCCCTCTGGGGAACGGCTTCACTATGCCCGTGGGCAATGAAAATGTTTTCGTCGTAGCCGGCGGCATCGGCGTGGCTCCTCTTTATTTTTTCCTGCAGGAGTTGAGCGGGAATAATCATAAAGCCACTGTCCTACTGGGGGCCTCCACGAAAGAACAGCTGATTTGCGTTAAAGAAATCAAGGACCTTGGACATACTGTCCTCCTGGCTACGGATGATGGGTCTTCAGGCCACCAGGGGACTGTGGTGGAGTTGTTTGATCTATACGCCCGTCTTCCTGTGCATAGTTGCGGAGATTATAACCCGGACGAGGAACAGGCAGGTTTTGTATACGGGTGCGGACCCACCGCTATGCTGAAAGAGCTTTGCGGGGCTATCCAGGAAAACGGTTTTGACGGGGAGATATCACTGGAGGAGAGGATGGGCTGCGGCGTTGGCGCCTGCCTGTCCTGTGCCTGCAAGGCCAAAGACGGGGAGGATGGTTTCCGGTACAGACGGGTGTGCTTGGAAGGACCGGTCTTCCCGGCCGAAGGGGTGGTGTGGTCATGATCGATATGTCCGTAAACATCAGTGGTATCCGGATGAAGAACCCTGTCACTACCGCTTCCGGGACTTTCGGCTTTGGGCCGGAATACGCTCCATATATCGATCTTAACCGTCTCGGCGCCATAGTCGTAAAGGGAATAACTTTAAAGCCCCGCCAGGGCAATCCTACCCCCAGGCTGGTTGAGACGCCGGCGGGGATTTTGAACTCTATCGGCCTGCAAAACCCAGGTGTGGAAAAATTGATTGAGGAGTCGCTGCCCTACCTCTCCGGCTTTGACCTGCCTGTAATAGTGAACATCGCAGGAGATACGGTTGAAGATTACGCCAGGCTCGCGGCTGTGCTGGACAGAGCACCGGAGGTGGCGGGCCTAGAGGTGAACATATCCTGCCCCAACGTGAAAAAAGGCGGGATGCAGTTCGGCAGCGACCCGGCCATGGCGGCGGATGTGACCAGGGCTGTAAAGGCCAACACGGGTAAGACAGTGATTGTTAAGCTCTCGCCCAATGTCACCAGTATTGTGGCTGTAGCCGAAAAAGTTGCCCGGGCTGGCGCTGACGCTCTGTCCATGATCAACACCCTGCTGGGCATGGCCATTGATGTGAAAACCAGGCGACCCATCCTGGGCAATGTTATGGGAGGACTTTCCGGTCCCGCTGTCCGGCCTGTGGCGGTGCGGACGGTCTGGCAGGTGTACCGGGAAGTGAAGCT
>JBAZQW010000275.1:0-2687 GCA_041645005.1 Desulfotomaculaceae bacterium
CAGGCCGCCTTGTAAGTAGCCTGTTTAAAGCCAACACGCCTGGCCAGAAAAGCGCGGTATACCCTGCCGCCGTCCAGAGGCAGCGCCGGCAGCAGGTTAAATGAAGCGACTAAAAGGTTGCACTGCAGGAAAAAAGGACCCAGATCCGCATCCCACAGACCATAGCTTTGCAGGGCTGTCCCTAATCCGGCCAGCAAAAGATTAGCGGCAGGGCCGGCAGCAGCCACATACACTTCCGTGGACGGGTTGATGACCACTTCTCCGCCGATGCGGCTGACACCCCCAAAAGGCAGGAGCTCAACATCCGACACATGGACGCCAAAATGACGGGCTGCGGCAACATGGGCAAGTTCGTGCAGCAAAACGATTATAAACGCTATAACACCCTTCATTAGGACTCCCGCTACAAAAAACAGCGCCAACAAGGCTAGAAAAGCGTTGTTAAGGTGGATTTCCACACCGGATATACGGCATATTTTCAAAGTGCCAGCCTCCCTCCAGGTTCCAGAAAACTAATCTCACAGGATTTACATTTAACACGATTAACAGGATTTTAAATATAAATAAAAGATTTTTTAAATAAATTGTTTTTTAAAAAACAAACTTAAGGGTTTATTTGTAGCCTGGTCATAGGATCCACCAGCTTACTGTTTTCCCTGACCTCAAAATGCAGGCCGCCGCCGTTTATATCCCCGGTACTGCCAACTTCACCAATAGCTTGCCCGGCCTTCACCTGCTGCCCCTCTCCCACTGTTGCCTTGGCTAGTTCACCGTATAGCGTAAAAAAGCCGCTTTCATGTTCCACTAAAACATACTTGCCCAATACGGGACTGTCGCCTATTCGCGCTATTTTGCCATCATATACTACTTTGACCGGGCTGCCCACTGGTGCGGAGATATCGATCCCGGCATGAAAACGCTCCATGTTGTCAATAGGATCGATCGACATCCCGTAACCACGTATAACTTTGCCTGATACTGGAAGGGGCAGCCCAGAGTAGGCCGTGTTGTTGTTTTGTGACCTGGAGATAACTGGCTGGGGGTTGCTGAAAAAAGGCCAATCCACATCAGCTAACTGAAGGCCAAACTGGACTACCCTTTCCATAACCGGCTGGTAATTCCATTCAGTTGTCAGGACGTTTTTAAGATTTTCTCTTACTCCGTTCCCCCAGGTGCTGTTGGTTCCCCTCAAGGCAAGGAATACCATAAGTATCAGTAGAGCGATTGAAAACCGGTAAAGGCTTTTTCTTCCGCCGCTTTCCCGCTTTGGTTTTTTCCACTGAGGTTGCCGGTAGTAAGGGCCCCACTCGTCCTGTTTAAAAGACGGCCCGTTTTTCATATCAATACCTTTCAAGACACTACCCCCCATAAAGATCGTCTGATTTATTATATTTTCCTTTAAAAGGAAATATGACTATAAAAACCTTGGGACAAAAGAGAAAAACCGCTTGGAATAACTCCCACGCGGTCTAGTTCTATTGTGCCCAATTATGAAAATATCGGTTTCGTCAAAACATTATATTCTGCCGCCTCATGTTAACACTCAGAAGGAGGCCCAGCGCGGCAAGGTTTGTGATCATGCTGCTGCCCCCATAGCTGAACATGGGCAGAGGAATGCCGGTCACCGGCATTATGCCTGTGGTCATGCCCACATTTACCAGCACGTGAAAAGTTATCATTGAAATTACCCCGGCTGATAACAGAAAGCCAAAACAATCCTTGGCGTTGATCGCCACATATATACAACGGTAGATTAATATGAAATAGATGAATAAAAGAGTGACAGCGCCGATAAAACCCGTTTCTTCACCAACGACGGAGAAGATGAAGTCGGTGTCCCGGATAGGCAGAAACTCCCCGTGGGTCTGACTGCCCTGAAACAGGCCGCGCCCGAAAAGACCGCCCTGACCAATGGCGATCTGGGACTGAATCACATGATAGCCGTCACCTAACCAGTCCTTCCAGGGGTTGATAAAAATTGTCAGCCGTTTTAACTGGTAGTCTTGTAAAGGAATCCACAGGTTGTAGGCACTGTTGGCCTCAAACCAAAAGTGCGCCCAGATCCAAAGCGAGATAACCAAAAGGCCGCCCCCAATTAAACCAACCAACAGCAGGGGGCGCGCCCCCGCCGCGAACAGCATGCCGAACATTATCGCCAAAAACACCAGGGATGTTCCCAGATCCGGCTGTTTCAAAATAAACAGCAGGGGTAGACCGATAAAGGCAAAACAAGGAAGTAAATCAGTCAGCTTGTAAAGCTTGCCTTTACGCGAGCTCAAAAAGGCGGCGAAGCAAACGATAATAATCAACTTCGAAAACTCCGAAGGCTGAAATCTGAAGGGCCCGATTTCTATCCAGCGCTGCGCGCCCATGGCTGCATCACCCGCGAAGAGTACAGCGCCCAGCATCACCAGGTTTATAACATACAGCAATTTCATGCGCTTGGCCAGATCTTCGTAATTAATACACAGCATAAATATCATCGCCACTATGCCCACGGAGATGTTAATAATTTGCTTGCTGAAATCGCCGCTCAAATCCAGGTCGTCTCTTGTGGCGCTGTGTATCATAACCAGGCTGAAAACGATAATTAAAGCTGCTGCGGCAAGTAATGTATGATCAAGTTTTTTGAATAACCTGCTTTGCTTAAACACAGTTGAATATACACTTCTTTCAAATATAGATAT
>JBAZQW010000276.1:0-2681 GCA_041645005.1 Desulfotomaculaceae bacterium
CACGATTTCCCGGTTCTTGTCAGGTGCGTTTAAGGCCCTTTTGATGGTGGCGATAATTGAGGTGTCGGCGCTCTCCAGGGAATAGCCGATGATGATCAACCGGTCAGAGCCGCTGATAGCACCGACCGCACCGTCCCAAATGTTTTGCAGCCTGCTTATCTTATAAGATTTGTACAGGGTGGGGGCAATGATAATGGCCTGTGAGTTTCCCCCCCCGCAATATGGACAGATGATGTTATTGCTGCTGCCAAACAGGAAATGGGCCACTTTTTCCTCGTGCTCTGATATTTCACTGCATAATGGGCAAAAAGACCAGTTGAGCGAACCGTGCAGTTTATATAGGGGAATTTTTTGGCCTGATTCAAGGTGGTCACCGTGCCTGCCGTAAAAACCGTATTCCAGACTGTAGCCCGCCCCACGGATCGCTTTATCCAGGACTATGTCATAATTAAGCGAAATAAAAGTCGGCAGCTCTTTGCCGCTATTCAGCGCACCGGCGACAAAGGAATGATGTATCCCCTCCTGTGGCGGGAGTGACCTGTCCAGAGTCATGCTGATCAGTTTTACCAGCGCGTTCTTTAAATCGAATAGCCTTGGCCTGGAGAAACGTATGGAGAAAGCCTGATTGTGCAGTAAATACCAGTCCACAATATTAAATATTTGATCTATGCCCGGATACCGGTCCAACTCCACAGTGGAATTGATATTCATCTTGTCGCCGTAAAAATGCTCCAAATATTCCCACACAATGTCGAGATCCGTTTCATTATGTTCTTCTTTAAAATAGCGGTAAGCGACTCGCAGGAAGTTGCGCACAACCGGCGCCCCTTCGGCGGCAGAAGCGCCAGCGCCAAATATGTACACTGTTCTCATTTCTTTAGCCTCCCAGAAAAGATACTATCCTGCACTTATTTTATCATTAACAAGGGATGATAAACATTTCAACATGATCTTTTTAGATCATATAAAGTCATAAAGTAGATTTCCCTCTAATATATAGATTCGTAAGAAACATCTGCCATATTTAGCTGGGGGCGCATAATATGATCGATTTATCAGTGCTGATTGAAAGGTGCGAATCGCTGAACGGGCTTATCAACAAGACTTCCAAACCCATTGTGGCCGTCCTGGGTTCTTTTAACTCAGGCAAGTCCACCCTGATAAACCGTTTGCTTGGACTGGAGATCAGCCCAGTAGGGATTATCCCCACCACTTCCTGCCTGATCTATTTTGATTACGGACCTTCTTTTAGAGCATCCTTTGCAGGTTTGCATAAAAAAACAGTGTTTATTGAGCCATCTCACCTGCATTCTTTTTTAGCCCGGGAGAAGTTTTCAGGAGGCAGGCTGAACATTCAATTGCCCTCCCCCCTTTTAAAGAAGTGCCTTTTAATAGACACCCCCGGCATTGATTCACTTAACAAAGATTCATGCGAACTGGCTGAAAAAGCGGCGAGGGACGCTGACAAAATAGTCTACCTTTTTCATCAGCGGGGGATCGAGGACCTCAACCAGTTGTTCCTGTCCAGGCTGGCTAATCTCTGGAAAAGCAAAAACCTTAGCAACATCTCATTCTGGCTGAATTGCAACCTGGGAGTAAGCGACGGCACTTCACTGGCGGCAACTAGGGCAGCGCTGAGAAAAATCTTTATCAGCCCGGTCAGGCTTAACACCATAAACACCTTTGAACATAACAACATTGAGACCCTGCGCCTCTATCTGGAGTTGGAACTAACCAGGGAAACCTTCCGTCAGGCCTCGGAAAACCTGAAAAAAATTGACCTGGAAATCCCTGCAAGGGTTAAAAAAATCGCTGGGATAAAGGACGAAGCGCTTTTTTTGTCGGAGTTCTGGAGAGTTAGTGAAATTTCCCGGGCGGTTATCGAGGCTGGACAAGTCATTCATTCCATCCCCGCGTTCTCAAAGGAACTGGATGAACGTTTTGATTCAATGAATTCCGCCAATCTCGGGGAAAAGAATAATAACCCCGCGGGGAAAGCCTTCCGCCCGCGTACAGCGGGCATCAGGGAAAACCGCCAGGCTCTTTTGAACTTAGTAGGCCGCTTGCTCGGCGAAACTCCGGCCAGAGATTTTATAGACCTGCCCGCACTGGAAAAGCTTTACAGCCAGATAGCTGGGGAAAGATTCACAGTGGTAGTGTCAGGTGGTTTTTCAACCGGCAAGTCAACGTTTATCAACGCGCTGTTAAAAGATTTCATCCTACCGGCCGGAGACGGGCCTACAACTACCGTGGTAACCACTGTTGCCAGCGGCAACCGGAAAAAAGCTGTCATACACACACCCCTTCAGACGGTGATCAGAATTTATGACCGGGTCGGGGATGACGCCGTCCTGAACTCCGGGGCGGCAGCGGCCCTGGAAAGATTGGTCTCGTCCGGTGATTGCGGTATCTTCTCCTTTGAAGCCTGCGTGGACGGGCAGTTTGCACCGGCTGACAGGATAAAAATAGCCGGGATGCTCAGGGAGGCTAAGGATCTGTTTGCCGCCGGAGCTTTTGCCGCGACTGCCGGCAATACCGCTGCTCCGGAAGTGTTCAGACGGATCCCGGAGAAACGGCTCAAAAGGAAAAAGTTGCTGCAAAAAGTCAGGGTGACTTTTAGAAATCCCGGCTCGCGGTGGTTTGATCTGGAAATTCCGGCTATGCTTCAGTCTTTCTGGAAC
>JBAZQW010000278.1:0-2677 GCA_041645005.1 Desulfotomaculaceae bacterium
AAAATATTCGAAAAGCCATCACGTATTATACCAATACCAAGCTCATCAACCGCTCCCGATTCAGAAAGCAGATCAATAACCGAAAGTACTTTATTCCGTTCTTCTTTGGAAAAATCTATCCATCCGAGTTCCATATATACACCATCCGTTAGTAACATGATTTTAAAATACGCAAGTAAAGTTATCCTTGATAAAGCTGGAGGATACTATTAGCCATCTCGCACATGTCTTCCCTGAGCCAGTCGGGATCCAATACCTCAACAGTATCTCCCCACTGTACGAGCCAGGTTTTCATTTCATCAATGCCGCAGACTTCGAAGGACATGATTATAGAGCCGTCGGCGAGTTCTTCCTCTATTGCCTGCGATGGGTGGTAAATTAATCTCTTAACCCTGTGGGCAACTTCCGGACTGAACTTCAGCCTGACCTTGCATATTTCACCGTCATTGATTACTCCCCAGCTCTGGGCCATATGTTCCTTTAGCGAAAAATCTGCGGGGTACTCAAACCGCTCCGAGGTATAGGGGGAAATATCTGTAATCTGGTCCACCCGAAAGACCCGGAGTCCTTTTCTGGTCAGGCAGTGGGCGACCAGGTACCAGTTATGCCTCTTGCAGATCAATCCGTAGGGTTCGACTACCCGCTCAGTGTCCTGCCTGCTGTGGGCAACGTAATACCATAGCTTCACCCGGTAGCAGTCCCGCAGGGCCTGCACTAATTTGGCAAAAACTTGTCCAACCTTAGCAGGATCGGCTAACTGCTCCTCCACCACATAAATCCTTTCCTGCAGTTGCTCAACAGGTAAGGTTTGGGGCGAGTACTTGTATTTGAAGAGAGTACCCACCAGCGCGTCCTTAAGCTCATTGGTGTGGCCGGCCAGAGCGGAACCCCTCTGCTGCAGCAGGCTGAGGAAGATGATCAGCGCTTTTTCCGGGCTGATTGGCGGCAGGTAGCCTGCGTCCAGGCGGTATAGGCCTTCTTTCTTTGAGGTGTTCCTTTCCGGCCTGACAATAGGAGTATTTATGTCATTTTCAATTTGCTCCAGATAGCGGAGTATACTTCTCGTGGTTACTTCACAGGCCTCTGCCATTTCCTTTAAAGTTGCGCCTCCGTACGGGCTTTTTTTATTTAGGATTTCCATAACTTTGGCAATCCTCAGCGCCTTTGTTGTATCATGGTTGGCCAATTCGTATCCCCCTTGTCAAATGCGTGGAATATTATGCATCTAAAGGGGATACGACCAAAACCTTACATTTACCTCTTTTTTCGACTGCTATTTACAAAACACGTACCTGTCCAGTCCTTTAACCCACCCGGTCCAGTGATCTTCCTGGTCTGCACGGCTCTCAACGGCTGAACTGAACATGTCAACAGCTGCGTCAATCATATCCAGGTGGTGCAGTACGGCCGCCTCGAGGAACTTCGGTCTTTTCGGCGACTGCCACTCATACTGCCCGTGGTGACTGACGATCATGTGCAGCAGCTTGAGCCTTAGTTCCTCCGGGAAATCAGGCAGCCTGCTGATGTATTTGTCCAGGAGACGTACGCCGAGGACAATATGTCCCAGCAGGCGGCCCTCGTCGGTGAAATCAATGTCAGTGCCGAAGCTGTATTCCTCTACTTTGCCGATGTCGTGCAGGAGAGCGCCGGCTACCAGCAAATCCCGGTCTATTTTTGGGTAAACAGGCGCTATCTGTTCCGCAGCGCTGACAATGCCCAAACTGTGCTCCAGAAGCCCCCCGATAGTGGCGTGATGGTTGCGCTTGGCGGCGGGGGAAGTAAAAAGGGCATTATGAAAATCATCATCCGACAAAATCAGGGACAGCAAACTTTTTAAGTGTGGGTTATGCAAGGATCCAATAACTAAAAGAAGCTTTGCCCTGGCCGTATCCAGGTCCAACGTGCTCGAAGGAATGAACCTGTAGGGGTCTGCTTCACCCTCCTGGCAAACTGACATAGCCGATATTTGAATCTGAGCCGTGCCGTTGTATTCCGCAACCTGCCCCTGCACATTAACAATATCTCCAACCCGGCAGCTCTCTTGTATCTCATTTACCGACTCCCAGGCCCGGCCTTCCATTTGGCCCGTCTTATCTCCCAGGACCACAGCAAGGTAGTGCCCTGTCCCGCTGCGTAAGGGCAGCAGCTTCTTCGTTTTTAAAACGAAAATGCCGTTTACTTCCTGACCGGGCTTAAGCTGCTCAATAAAAATCTCTGCCATAGCAAATCCTCCCGTAAATAATGCTTTTATAATATATATTCTAAACCATACCCTGGCCATATGGCTGTCACCCAATAGAAAATATGTTCGCCATAAGTAAAAGTATTTTTACGCATTAAAAAAATCTTCCATAGCAAATGATAGGTATGTGTCCTACCCATCTGTTAAATTTAAATTAACAAAAATGAAGGAGATGGTGGGACATGACGATTCCGGCCGAATTTTTAAAAACACTGCAAGTGGGAGAAATCCAGGAGCACGAAAACCTGGCCATTTTTCCACTTTGTCCGGTGAATTTAACTTAGAGATGGCCGGCCAGGAAAAGAAAGTGGTAGATGGGGGAGCAGTTAAGGAGCTATTGGAAAGGATGGAAGATTCCAAAGTTAAGGCTTATCCTTCCGTGGGCCTGGGCGAGGACCTGCGGTTGAGCGCCAAGGGGCTTACGGGATCCTGCCT
>JBAZQW010000277.1:0-2677 GCA_041645005.1 Desulfotomaculaceae bacterium
TTGGTGTGATTCTTTGAAAAATATACCTGCCCTGTCTCAACATCAACCAGCACGGCCGAATCCGCGGTCACCTTGGGAGGCGCCCCCGCAGCCGCACCTGGAAAAACTAAAGCAAAAACCAGCGCGGCTATTATGATTTTTGATTTTATAATACTAGACATCGGTTTTTACATCGTTGGGGACAGCCGCTTGGCGATCTCGGTGAGTTCATCGGCGAAGGATGAAATTGGCTGCCCGGCGGCAACCCCATCCGCAATCCGCCGCAAACGGGTCACAATATCCGGGTCGCTGCTGACAAACACCGCTGTCAGGCGCGGCTCCGCCTTTTTCACCTCATCGCTGACATCCCGCTTGATTCTGTCAGTCTCGTTTTTCTCCAGGCCCGCCTTCTGGTCAACGCCCACATAAGCGGTTGTTCCGGTTATCACCACTGTTGCCCCGTTAACTCCTGGAACTCGTGCCGCGACACCGGATAAATCCGACGCGATTTTGCTGACCTCAGCCGGGCTGGTTGGCATAGGCTCTTGGGCCGGTGTCTGGTAAATACCGTTTGGCTGATTCTGCGGTACCGGCTTTCTTGCTACTCCGCAGCCAGCCGTCAGCATCATCCCCAAAATCAATACTGAAACCAGAACAGGAAACATCTTAATCCTTTTCATGTTTGCACCTCCTCGCTAAAGGCTATTATTTCAAATGCCCCGCAATTTATTCCCGCTGAAAAACTAAAAACCCGCCTTCCGGCGGGCCAGACTACCATGAAAACAACGTTATGGGCTGCCTTTATAAATGTAGGTGTGAATTTATTCGTCAGAGGAATGGGGACACACCGGCTAAGGAAAGGGGACACACCTCTATTTTAGGTATTTCTTTAATGACGAGGAATGTCCCCGAGTTGCTATATATATTTAGTTTACCGCAGACATTTTCAGGACAACGATGGGGGTTTGCTGGTCATCATTGCCAAAAGGGTTGTCTTTGAGATCCCGGATCAAGTCCTCCTGGTTTATCCCACTGGAGGCGCCAAGGATATCCACATTTCCAATGTCGTTCACATCTACTATTACCGCCTCCACACCTGTCTCTTCCCTGATCTCCTCCACGATCCGGGTGGGGTTTGCAGGCCCCAGAATGATGTGCCTTTCAAAAGGCCACATGGTGCCGGCTATGTCGTCAATCAGGGTCAGATGGTGACCGGCGACCCGGTAAAAGTCACCCTTGCGCCCGATGACTTTCCCAAATGCGGCGGCGGCCGCGCCTAGAAAGATGCGCGGCATGCCTGTTTCCCCGATAGCCAGGTGCATCGCGTGGGGAGTGGCCAGGCTGCCGTCTTTACCTGGAAAGCGGCACAAAAATTTCGCCAACATACCCGGTTTGACCTTTTCGGGCAGGATGGCCCTGCCCTGCGTGATGGCCACCACACTTTCAGCCACGGCGATAATATCCCCCGGCTCAGCGATCTCCCCGGTATACTTTTTCACCACATCCACAATGTTGTCTTTTTCGGTGACGATATGCGTCCTGATAGGTATCCTGCCTGAGATCACATTTTCACCCGCTTCTGTGCAGTGGCAGCTGCAAAGTATTTCTTTACCCCGTTAAAGATGCCCTGAGCCGCCTTTTTGTGGACGGTTGGGCTGCGCAAAAGCCCTTCCTCCACCCAGTTGGTGATGGTGACCACTTCAACCTCAACCGTGGGCATACCACCTAGAGCGGTGTAGTTGTGAATTTCTTTAAGGCCCCTGTTGGCCAGCTTCAGCTTTTTAACCAGTTCTTCCCCGATCAGCCCCGCCGCATCCGAACTCTCATGGCAGCTTTGCTTGTAGCGCACTGCCGTGCCGCCGACGCTGCAGTCGCTACTGGCATGGGTGTGAATACCCAGGTAAAGGTCGGCTTTTTCTTTTTTCGCTATTTTAATCCTGTTGGCAAAAGTGACAGATTCATCCCTGGCCCTGGTCAAAACCGTCCTGGCGCCTGCTTTTTCGAACAGTTTCTTCAGTTCGTCAGCAATCAGGACCACCACGTTCTTTTCAAGAAGGTTTACCGGTCCTCTGCCGCCCGGGTCATCTCCCCCGTGCCCGGGGTCAACAATTATTTTTTTGTCCTTAAACAGATCGGCTAAAAAGCTGCGCTCCAGAGTCACGGCTGTTCTTACAGGTATTCCTCCCGTAACTTCTATTTCATAACCGGCCGGGTGATCGGTAGCTATGGTTATTTCAGCGGTGTCCGGCCCGGTCTGGGCCAGGGTTATTTCCCGGACCAGCCCGTCGCTGACATCCATAGATCCCTCCGGCATATTGGCCACCACACCGGAGGCTTCCAGGACCATGCCGCCGCTTTGTTTGCGGTCCTGGCACTTGAAGATTTCCGTGGACTCTACCACTACTCTGGTAAAAAGGTCGCCTCCGTCATTTTCAACAACCTTTGACCAGATATTTGTGATCCTCGGCAGTTTAGATTCAGACAAAAAAGGGCGCCCCCTTTGTAAATAAAAACAAAAATGGTTTATTTGGCATTATCTAGTATGCTCAATAAACCTTATTTCAAGATTTACTTATAAAATATTACACTGCGGGGGGGAATATTTGTGTTAATTTGTGGTATGGAAGGAAGTTTTCATTCCGGGCTTTAACTATGACCGCTTCTGCCGTGCGCGCAAAAAATAATTTAAATAGTTAAT